>JADGRS010000308.1 GCA_017880705.1 Burkholderiales bacterium | reverse complement strand
GATCTGGGGATGGAAGCGCCACAAGGCGCCGCCGGCCCCGGCCGCTACGATCGTGTCCGTCACCCGCAGCGAGGCGCCCGCGGATTCCGACCCCGTCCCGAGCGCGACGCCGCAGGGGACACGCGCGGACACGCAGACGCCCGGCTCCGCGCGCAACGCCGAGAACATTTTCGCGGAAATATCCCCGAGCATCGTGAGCGTGCATTCCGCCGATGGGAGCGGGCGCCAGACCAAGCAGGGCAGCGGCGTGGTCACGGGTTCGGGGCGCGTCATCACGAACTGCCACGTCGTCAGCGGTGCCGACCAGATCACCGTCGCGAGCGGTGGAGACACGCGGCCGGCGTCGGTGTATGTCGCGGACGAGGAATTCGACCTGTGCAGCCTCGACGTCACCGGGCTCAACGCTCCGGCGGTAACGATCCGCGGCATCGGAGGACTTCGCACCGGGCAGCGCGTCTTCGCCATCGGCGCCCCTCTCGGCCTGGAGCTCACGATTTCGGAGGGAATCGTCTCGTCGTTGCGCGACACGGCCTCGGGCAAGGTGATCCAGACGACGGCGCCGGTCTCGCCCGGCTCCAGCGGCGGGGGCCTCTTCGATGTCGACGGGAAGCTCGTCGGCATCGTCACCTTCCAGCAGCGCTCCGGCCAGAACCTGAATTTCGCGGTTCCGGCCGACTGGATCTTCGAGATGAGCAATCGCGGCTCCTCGTCATCCCAAGCGAGCGACAGCTCCGCGCCGCCGCGCGCACCGTCGCGAACGGCCGAGCCCACGGTGCCGGAGATGGTGGTGGGCCGGTGGTGGTGCTTCGGATCGCTCACGGGACGCAACGGCGAGTACAACTACGGCGTCGACGGAATCCTGCGAATCGCCTCCTCGGACGGCACCAGCGCGGAAGGCCGCTATAGCATTTCCGGCCGGCACATCCTCTACGAGGGCGCGGATGGCCGGTTGGCGTTCGACATCGACTCCATCTCGACGGAGCGCATGGTGCAGGTGGTGGGCGGCGGGCAGCGGCTCGCGTGCGAGCGGCGCAACTGAATCAGTAGTTGAGCGCCGGCGCGAGCCAGCGCTCGGCCTGGGCGAGGTCCATTCCCTTGCGATGCGCGTAGTCGGCGACCTGGTCGCGCTCGATCTTGCCGACCGCGAAGTAGCGCGCCTCGGGATGGGAGAAGTAGAAGCCGCTCACCGCGGCGGTGGGCAGCATCGCGAAGGACTCGGTGAGCTGCATGTCGGCATTCTTTCCCGCGTCGAGCAGCCTGAAGAGATCGCCCTTTTCCGTGTGGTCGGGGCATGCCGGGTATCCGGGCGCCGGGCGGATTCCCGCGTACTTCTCCGCGATCATCTCGTCGCTCGAAAGGCTCTCGCCGGCCGCGTATCCCCAGAATTCGGTGCGCACGCGATGGTGCAGGTGCTCGGCGAACGCTTCGGCGAGTCGATCGGCGACGGCCTTGAGCATGATCGCGCTGTAGTCGTCGTTCTTCGCCTCGAATTCCTTCACGCGAGCGTCGATCCCGAGGCCCGAGGTCACCGCGAACGCGCCGAGATAGTCGGCAAGGCCGGAATCCTTCGGCGCGACGAAATCCGCGAGGCACTGGTTGGGATTGCCGGAGGGCTTCTGGTTCTGCTGGCGCAGGTTGTGCCAGGTCATGAGCACGCGCTCGCGCTTCTCGTCGGCGTAGATCTCGATGTCGTCGCCGATCGAGTTCGCGGGCCACAATCCAAAGACGCCGCTTGCCGTGAGCCAGCGTCCCTTGACGACGCGGTCGAGCATCGCCTTGCCGTCGCGCAAGACGTTGCGCGCCGCTTCGCCGACGACGGAGTCCTCGAGGATGTCGGGATACTTGCCCGCGAGATCCCACGTCTGGAAGAAGGGCGCCCAGTCGATGAAGGGGACGAGCTTCTCGAGCGGATAGTTCTTCAGCGACGCGAGGCCCGGCTGCCGCGGCTTCGGCGGGCCGTATCCCTTCCAGTCGATCTTCACCGCGTTGGCGCGCGCCATTTCGAGAGTCACGCTCTTCTGGCCCGTCTTCTTCGCGTGCGCCTCACGCACCTTCACGTAGTCGGCGCGCACGTCCACCATGTACTTGTCTCGGTTGTCTTCGCTCGCCAGGGCCGATGCGACGCCCACGGCTCGCGAAGCGTCCGGGACCCAGACCGTCGGTCCGGAATAATGGGGCTCGATCTTGACGGCGGTATGGGTGCGCGAGGTGGTCGCGCCCCCGATGAGCAGCGGCATCGTGAATCCCAGGCGCTCCATCTCCTTCGCGACGTGCGACATCTCCTCGAGGGAGGGCGTGATGAGCCCCGAGAGGCCGATCATGTCGGCGTTCTCTTTCCTCGCGGTCTCGAGGATGGTGTCGCACGCGACCATCACGCCCAGGTCGACGACGTCGAAGTTGTTGCATTGGAGAACGACGCCGACGATGTTCTTGCCGATGTCGTGCACGTCGCCCTTCACGGTCGCCATGACGACCTTGCCCTTGGGCTTGGGCGCGGTGCCGAGCCGGCGCTTCTCTTCCTCGATGTACGGGATGAGATGCGCCACCGCCTGCTTCATGACGCGCGCCGACTTGACCACTTGCGGGAGGAACATCTTCCCCGAGCCGAAGAGGTCGCCCACGACGTTCATGCCGTCCATGAGCGGGCCTTCGATCACCTGGAGCGGGCGCTCGTACTGGAGCCGCGCCTCCTCGGTATCCTCGATCACGTGCTGCGTCACGCCGCGGACGAGCGCGTGGACGAGCCGCTCCCGCACCGTGCCCTTGCGCCACGCTAGATCCTCGACGGCGTCCTTCTTCTTTCCCTTGAACGACTCGGCGAACTCGACCAGTCGCTCGGTCGCGTCGGGGCGTCGATCGAGGATCACGTCCTCGACGCGCTCGAGGAGCTCCGCGGGAATGTCGGCATAGACGCCGAGCTGGCCCGCGTTGACGATACCCATCGTCATTCCGGCCTTGGTCGCGTGGTAGAGGAACGCGGTGTGCATCGCCTCGCGCACCGGATCGTTGCCGCGGAACGAGAACGAGAGGTTCGACACACCCCCGGAAGTCTTCACGTGCGGTAGATGGCGGTGGATCCACGCGACCGCCTCGAGGTAGTCGCGGCCGTAGGTGTTGTGCTCCTCGATGCCGGTCGCGATCGCGAAGATGTTCGGGTCGAAGATGATGTCCTCGGCGGGGAATCCGACCTCCTCAGTGAGGATCTTGTAGCAACGCGCGCAGATTTCAGTCTTGCGCTTGAGCGAATCGGCCTGGCCCTTCTCGTCGAAGGCCATCACCACCACCGCCGCGCCATAGCGCCGCGCGAGCTTCGCCTGGTGGACGAATTCGGCCTCGCCCGCCTTCAGCGAGATGGAGTTCACGATCGACTTGCCCTGCACGCATTTCAAGCCGGCCTCGATCACGCTCCACTTGGAGCTGTCGATCATGATCGGCACCCGCGCGATGTCGGGCTCCGCGGCGACGAGTTGCAGGAAGCGCGTCATGGCGGCGGCCGAGTCGAGCATCGCCTCGTCCATGTTGATGTCGATCACCTGCGCGCCGCTTTCCACCTGTTGGCGCGCCACCGCGAGCGCCTCGGCATAGTCGCCCGCGAGGATGAGGCGCGAGAAGGCCTTGGAGCCGGTGACGTTGGTGCGCTCGCCCACGTTCACGAAGAGCGAATCGGCCCCGATGTTGAGCGGCTCGAGGCCCGCGAGGCGCAGCTTCGCGGCGATCGCCGGGATCGCGCGCGGCTTGAACGCCGAGACGACCTCGGAAATCGCCCTGATGTGGTCGGGCGTCGTGCCGCAGCAGCCGCCGGTGATGTTGAGCCAGCCGCTCTCGGCCCATTCGCGGATGTAGCCCGCCGTCTCCGGGGCGAGCTCGTCGTACTCGGCCATCGCGTTCGGCAGGCCCGCGTTCGGGTGCGCCGAGACGTACACGTCCGCGATGCGCGAAAGCTCCTCGACGTGCGGCCGCAGCTGCTTCGCGCCGAGCGCGCAGTTCAAGCCGACCGATAGCGGCCTTGCGTGGCGCACCGAGTTCCAGAAGGCCTCGACGGTCTGTCCCGAGAGCGTGCGCCCCGACGCGTCGGTGATCGTCCCCGAGATCATGATCGGAAGCTTCACGCCCGCTTCCTCGAAATGCTCGTCGATCGCGAAGAGCGCCGCCTTCGCGTTCAACGTGTCGAAGATCGTCTCCACCATGATCAGGTCCACGCCGCCCTCGACCAGGGCCTTCACCGCGACCTTGTACGCATCCTTCACCTGGTCGAAGGACACCGCGCGGAAGCCCGGGTCGTTCACGTCCGGGGAGAGGGAGAGCGTGCGGCTCATCGGGCCGAGGACGCCCG
>JADGRS010000307.1 GCA_017880705.1 Burkholderiales bacterium | reverse complement strand
GCGGTCTTGCCGGTGATATGGTCCGTCAGCTTCTGGTTCGCGAACGGGAACAGGCCTTCTGCATAGAGCTGGTCCTGGCGGTTCCTCTCGGTGCGCCCCGGCTGCGAGAAGCGCAGGTTCATGTTGATGCCGTCGCCGGCCGAGATCCACTGCATCATGCCGTCGAAGACCTTGCGACCGGATTCGTCCTCGTTGAATCCCAGGTTGCGGAAGTCGTTAAGCATCCGTCCTGGCTGGCTGCTGATGAACGTGTAGATCTGGGTGATGAAGCCGGCGAGGGGATTGGCGGTCCCGGAGTCGTCCTTGGCCGAATAGCGCAGGAACGAATTGAAGTCCCGCACCGCGGCGAAGCCCAGGCCGTTCACCGTCGGGTCCTTGGCGGTGTACGAGAACTCGTAGATGTCGTTCGCGTTGAACGGCGTGTTCGCGGGCAGCAGCTTGATGGCGCTGTTGGTCGCGTCGGTATAGTCCCATCCTGTCGCGGCGACCGGCTGCGGCACGTCGTCGAGGTGCTTGCGCCAGGTAAGCGTGGCCTTGGTCTTGTCGTTGGACGCGGCCGCGTAGCTCAAGGTATACGTCTGGGTGGTCGCGTTGCCCATCACGATGTACTCGTAGGCGGGCCCGGTGATCGAGGTGCCGTCGGCGTTCTTCGCGACCGGCAGCGTGATGGTCGTATTGAAATTCGAGTTGTCGGTGCCGGCCGCGTAGTCCCAGCCGCTCCACACCATCGTGTAGCCGCGCGGGGCGAGGAACGTCTGCAGCGGGCTCGCCGAGGCCGCTGGATCGTTGCCGCCGTTCGAGCGGTTGAACGTCGCGTATTGCTTGCCCCCGCGGTTCGGCGGCTCGTACATCACCTTGCGGCTGCCCTTGGTGAGGTCGACCGGCTTCAGGATGTAGAAGTCGAACGAGTACTCGACGTTTCCTCGCGAGTTCCTGGGGGCGAGACCCACGTCGACGATGATGTTGTTGTGCGAATCGGTAGGGCTCACTTCGCCGAAGGCCTTGCCGACGACGCGCTCGTACGCGCCGACGTCGCCGATCGCAACGCCGCCGTAAGCGGGAGTCGTGGAAGTGATCTGCAGCTTGGTGATGCGCGCGCCGGCGTCGGTCGCCGCGATGAGCGATCCGCCGGCGGCGAGCGCGCAGGCGACGTGGAAGGCGATGGCCTTCTGGCGATGGGTGGTTCTCATTGTTCCTCCGGGCTGGATGGATGGCGCAAGGAATCGGATTCGCGAGGCGGCGATTCCGCATTGAGGAACCGGCCTGAAGGCGCCACGCCTCGCACGACCGGCGGCTCGACCTTCGCTGGAGGAGCCGGGGATTCCTTTGATCTTCTGCGGCCAAACTTAGGCCCGTGATCCGGCGAAGTCAATGGCCGGATTGGTGTTTCCAATTCCGATACAATCAAATCTCGATAACAACAGCGCGATCCCCCGGTGAGGCACTACTCGATCCTCGAGTACGCGCGGTTTCGATGGTTCAAGGCCTCCGTCGCCTTGTGCGCGCTCCCGGCGCTCGTCTATCTGTGGCACGAGCCGCCCCTGAAGCCCTACGGAGGGACGTGGCTCGGCTACACGCTGGGCTCGATCGGCGGCCTCCTCATCCTGTGGCTGCTCTGGTACGGAGTGAGGAAGCGCCGTTACAGCGCTTCCGGAACCGTGCAGGGATGGCTCTCGGCCCACGTCTACCTCGGCACCGCGCTGGTGGTGATCGTGACGCTCCACACGGGATTCGAGCTCGGCTGGAATGTCCACACGCTCGCCTACGTGCTGATGCTCCTCGTCGTCGCGAGCGGCTTCTACGGCGTCTTCGTGTACATGCGCGTGCCGCGCGCGATGACGGCGAATCTCGGCGAGGACACGCTCGAGGCGGTCGTGATGCGCATCGCCGACATCGACCGCGAGATGCGCGAGAAGGCGATATCGCTGCCCGATGTCCTCCTCGCGCTCGTCGACCGGTCGGTGAGCGGCACGCGCCTCGGAGGAGGGATCCTGCGCCTGCTTTCGGGGCGTGATCCCGCGTGCCCGACCCGTGCCGCGGTAGGCGAATGGCCCACGCACGCGAAGCGGCTCACCGGCGAGGCCGCGAAGCTCGACAAGGAGGTCTACGGCCTGCTGCTGCAGAAGAACCAGCTTCTCGAGCGCGCGCGCCGCGACCTGCGCTACCAGGCGATCCTCGACCTGTGGCTCTACGTCCACGTGCCGCTGGCGTTCATGCTGCTCGCGGCGCTCGCGGTGCACGTCGTCTCCGTCTTCATCTACTGGTGAGGCGGGCGCGTTGAAGCTGCTCATCGTCCAGCGCACGCCCCGCGGCGGCGGGCGCACCGCGCAAGCCAAGAAGACCGTCACCGCGGAGTGGATCCGCGTCGGCCGCAACTCCAGCTGCGAGATTCACCTGCCGGACCCGCGCATCGCGCTCGAGCAGGGAATGATCGTGAACCGCAGCGGCCTCGTCTACATCGAGGGCGAGGCCGGCAGCCAGGACATCACGAGGAAGAGCGTGCGCTCGGTGCGCATGAAGCCCGGCGAGCCGCTCGACATCGGCCCGTACCGCCTCGAGGCCTTGCCTGCGCCCGATGGGTACGACGGAGCCGTCGCCGTCGAGCTCGCGCATCCGTTGGAGATCGCTCCCGACCTGCGCAGCCGCACCGAGCGCAAGACGCTCGCTTCGCTCGGGTTGTCGAAGCGCTCCGCCGCATGGGCGGGCGCGATTGCGATCCTCGTGCTCTATTTCGCGATTCCCGCGGCCCGCGTGCTCGACCTCCCGTGGCGCCAGGAGGCCGCGAGCGCGCCGATCGGCGACCGCGCGTGGAACCCGGGACACGTGATCCTCGCGCATCAGCCGATCGAGAACCAATGCTCGGCATGCCACGAGGTCGCGTTCCAGCACGTGAAGAACGGCGCCTGCCTCCAGTGCCATGCGAAGGTCGCAAGCCATGTCGCGCCCGACATGAAACCCGCCGCTCTCTTCGCCGGAACGCGCTGCACCAGTTGCCACACGGAGCACAAGGGCGTGAAGACCACGCACCGCGACGACGACAAGTTCTGCGTCGATTGCCATCGCGACATCGGCGCCAAGGCGCCCGGCGCCGGCTCGATGAACGTCGCCGATTTCGCGGCTGCGCACCCCGCGTTTCGCATCGCCATCGCGGAGGGCGGCGCGACGCGGCGCGTGCGGCAGGAAGCGCGCGTCCCGATCACGCAGCGGTCGCACCTGAAGTTCCCCCATGGCGTTCACCTCGATGCGAAGGGGGTGAAGTCGCCGTCCAAGGGGCGCGTGAAGCTCGAATGCGCGAGCTGCCACAAGCCCGACGCCTCACGCCGCATGTTCGAGCCCATCTCGATGGCGAAGCATTGCCAGGAGTGCCACCGCCTCGAGATCGAGCCCGCCGTCACCACCCGCGAAGCGCCCCATGGCAAGCCCGCCGACGCCGTGGCGATGATCGAGGAGTTCTACGCGACGCTCGCGTTGAAAGGCGTCCCCGACAGCTTCCAGAAGGCGTTTGGCGTGCCCGGCGAGGGGCTTCTTCGCCGCGTGGGCGCGACGGAAGTGGAGCGCCAGGATGCGTTGCGCCTGGCGACGCGCAAGGCGCACCAGGTCGCGACCGACCTCTTCGAGGTGCGCGTCTGCAAGACGTGCCACGAAGTCTCCCGCGACGCGCCGGCGGAGGCGTCGGCGCCTTCCTGGAAGATCGCGCCGGTGCGCACCGCGAACCGCTGGATGCCGGCCGCGCGCTTCGACCATCGAAGCCACGCGCAATCGAAATGCGCCGATTGTCACGACGTGGCGCGCTCGAAGAGCGGCGACGACGTCGCGATGCCCGCGATCGAGTCCTGCCGCGAGTGCCACGGCGGCTCGCAGCCGCGGTCGGGCAAGGTGACGTCGAATTGCCTCCTATGCCACGACTTCCACCAATCGAGCCATCCGTGGGATCCCGCCTTCAAGCCGCGCGCACCCGAGCGCCGCGCCGCGACGGAGGCGCGATGAAGGCCGCCTCGCGGCTCGCCGCCGCGATCGTCCTGGCGGCGTCGATCGCGGGTTGCGGCGGCTCGGGCGGCGGCAGCAGCGCCGGCGCATGCGCCAGCGATTGCCAGGGCACGCAGTCCTTCCTCACCGAAAGCGACGTGCAACGCGTGATCGCGCAGGCCGTGGGCGAGGCGCAGGCGCGCAGCGTCCACGCGCAGATCGCGATCGTCGATCGCGTCGGCAACGTGCTCGCGGTGTTCCAGATGGCGGGCGCGCCCGCGACGGTCGCGATCTCGAGCGGGCTCGGCGTCACGGGCGGGCTCGACGGCATTCCGGCGGGCACCATTCCCGCCTCGCAGGCGGCCATCGCCAAGGCGATCACCGGGGCG
>JADGRS010000306.1 GCA_017880705.1 Burkholderiales bacterium | reverse complement strand
TCGCCGAGAAGGAGGGCATCCGCATCTCCCCCGTGCGCGGCACCGAGCGCATGCGCCCCGCCGCGGACGTGCCCGCCATACAGCTCTTTCGCGACCGCATCCGCGAGCTCTTCGGCCCCCAGGCGGACGTCTACGTCAGGGGCGCCGCGTCACAAACGGGCGAGAATCGTCCCCAGGTCCTGTGGGTCAGGCTTCCGGCCGGGGAGCGCGACTTCTGGATAGCGTTTCCGCGCGGACGCATCGAGCGCGATTCCGCGACGGCGCTCATCTCCTGGGGCATCGCCGGGCTCCTCATCGCGATTCTCGCGACATTCTTCATCGTCTGGAAGCTGACGAGGCCCCTTTCGGAGCTCGCGCGCGCCGCGGAGACCTTCGGCAAGGGCGTCGATCCGCCGCCCGTGGAGGAATCGGGGCCGTCCGAGATTCGCGGCGTGGCGCGCGCCTTCAACCAGATGATGCAGGGCCTGCAGAAGAGCCAGCGCGACCGCGCGACCTTCCTCGCCGGCGTCTCCCACGACCTGCGCACGCCGCTCTCGCGGCTGCGCCTCGAGGTCGAAATGCTCGACGAGAAGGTCGATCCCGGCGCGCGGCGCGCTATGGTCGAGGATGTCGGCGAGATGAACGCGATCATCGACCAGTTCATAGACTTCATGCGCAGCGAGGCCGACGAGCCGCTATCCCCGGTCAACCTCGCTGAGCTCGCGCGTAGCTGCGCCGAACGCGCCGCGCGCACCGGCGTGCAGGTCCACTGCGAGCTCTCGGACGTCCCGACGCTCATGCTTCGTCCCCTCGCGATACAGCGCCTCGTGGACAACCTGCTCGGAAACGCCGCGCGTCACGCCGGAGGGGAAATCATCGTCCGCACGGAGCACGCCGGCGGAATGGCGATCCTTTCTTTGCTCGACCGCGGCCCGGGAATTCCCGAGGGCATGGTCGAGAGGCTCAAGGAGCCTTTTACGCGCCGTGACGAGGCCCGCAGCGGCAGCTCGGGGGCCGGGCTGGGGCTCGCGATCGCCAACCGCGTGGCGAGCCTGCACGGAGGCAGGCTGGAGCTCCTGCCGCGCGAGGGAGGTGGCCTCGAGGCACGCCTCTGCCTGCCCGCCGCATGATGGCCCCGCAAAGGGAGCCCTGCCGGCCTGTCAACTCTATTGTCTTATGTCATCCAACCTCTGGCCAGAAGCGTTACCGTTGATAGGGGGTGCCGTCCCTGACTCTGGCGCGCGCCCTTGCACTCCTGCAAAGATCGGGGTCCGAAAGTAAGGAGCCTAGAGATGAGAGCGATCAAATCGCTGTTGGTGGCGGCACTTGCCGTCGCCGGTATGGTAGCCACGGTCAGTGCCCAGGCCCAGTCGCATGGGGGCGGATCCCACGCGGGCGGCGGCCATTGGAGTGGCGGCGGTCATGGGAGTGGCGGCGGCCATTGGAGTGGCGGCGGCCATGGATATTATGGCGGCCGATACTTCTATGGTCCGAGTGTGGGCTTCTACCTCGGCGCTCCGCTGCTGTTCAGCCCCTGGTATTGGGGCTATCCGTACGACTATTACTATCCGCGCACGGTCGTGATCGATCGGGTGGTCGACGATCCCGCCTACTATCCGGAAGGCATGATGCAAGCGCCGCCGCCCGCCACCACCGAAGTGCCGCGCACCCAAGGCGCTCCCGCCCAGGCGCCGGCGTACATGAACTTCTGCGAGTCGGCGAAGGCCTATTTCCCGAAGGTCACCTCGTGCCCCGAGGGATGGAAGTTCCTGCCGGCGCGTTGAGCACGGGTTTGCCGCCGGAACGCGCGTTGAAGAACGCTTCCACGTCCGCGAGGCTGCGAGTGCGGCGGAACGGCGGCAGCGCGCGCCAGATTCGCTTGCCGTAGGGTTTGTCGACGAGACGCGGGTCGCAGATCACGAGCGCCCCGCGGTCGGTCTCATCGCGGATGAGCCGCCCGGCTCCCTGCTTGAGCGATATCACGGCGCGCGGCAACTGGTAATCCATGAAGGCGTTGCCTCCCGCGCGGTTGATTCGCTCGATGCAGGCTGCCAGCACGGGGTCGTCGGGCGGGTTGAAGGGCAAACGGTCGATCACCACCACCGAGAGCTGGTCGCCCTTCACGTCGACCCCTTCCCAGAAGGATTGGGACCCCACGAGAATCGCGTTGGGTGAACGCCGGAAGCGCTCCAGGAGCTCGTTCTTGGCGCCACTTCCCTGCAGCAGCAGCGGCCATTCCAGGCCTTCGGCCTTCAGTCGCGCCGCCAGCAGGTCGAAGCCGCGATCCATCGCCCTCAGGCTCGTGAAGAGCAGGAAGGCATGTCCGCCGCTTGCGCGAACGACGGGCCACGCGGCCTCGATCACCGCTTCGGCGTAGCGTTCCGAATTGGGATCGGGCAGCCCCGCGGGAACGTAGAGCAGCGCTTGGTTGGCGTAGTCGTAGGGGCTCGGCCAGCTGCGCGTGTTCGCTTCCGCCAGGCCCATCTCTCCCTGGAAGTGCCTGAAATCGCCGTTCACCGAGAGCGTCGCGGAGGTGAAGATCCACGCCCGCTTCGCGCTCGTGATTCGCTCGCGGAAGATGCGGCCGACGTCCAGCGGCGTCACGTAGAGCACCGCCGACTGGGGATAGGCCTCGACCCAGCGCACCACCTCGGCACCGGCCGCTTCGCCATAGGCATCCTCGCGCGGTCGCGCGTCGGCCTCGCGCCATTCCGCGATGCGCGCGATGTATTCGTCGGCGCGCACGCGGCAGTTGCGAATTTCCTCGGCGCGCTCTTCCTGCGCGCGCAGCCGGCCGCCGAGGGTCGCGAGCTCCTTCGCAAGGCCATCGAGCGCCGCGTCGAACGCGGGGCGGGCCTTGATGGCGCCGAGCGTCGTGCGCCCCATGGCCGGGCCGAGCGCGAGTCGCAGGTCCCGGGCGGCCTTTTCCACGCCGAGCGCGGCATCGCCCATCTCGGTGCTCTCGCGCGCGAACTGCGCTTCGACGAGCTTCGCGTCGCGCGCCAGCTCGAGGAGCTGCGTCGTCGACAGGGATTGCCCGAAGAAAAGGCGCGCGAGATCCGGGAGGTGGTGCGCCTCGTCGAATATCACCGTGTTCGCCGCGGGCAGGAGGTCGGTCGCGCCCTCGTCGCGCAGGACCACGTCGGCGAAGAAGAGATGGTGGTTCACGACGATCACGTCGGCCTCGGAAGCGCGCTTGCGCGCCTTCATCACGAAGCAGTCCTGATAGTGCGAGCACGCGGAGCCCAGGCAATTCTCGCGCGTCGACGTCGCCTGCGCCCACGCGGGCGAAGTCTCCGGCACGTCGGCGCAATCGCTCCTGTCGCCGCTCATCGTGGTGGCGGCGAAGCGCTTGATCTTCTGCAGGTGCGCGGCATCCTCGCGCGCGGCGAACGTGCCCTGCGCCGCGGCGGTCTCCAGGTGGTGCAGGCAGACGTAGTTCGAGCGCCCCTTGAGGAGCGCCACGTCCACCGCGGTGCCGAGCGCCTTGCGCACGCGCGGCAGGTCACGCAGGAACAGTTGATCCTGCAGCGTCTTGGTGCCCGTCGAGACGATCACGCGGCCGCCCGCGAGGAGCGCCGGCACGAGGTATGCGAAAGTCTTTCCCGTTCCCGTGCCCGCCTCGGCGATGAGGACCGCGCTCGATTCGATCGCCTCGAGCACCGCCTGGGCGAACTCGACTTGCTGCTCGCGATGGCGAAAGCCGGCGACCGCCTTTTCGAGCGGGCCGCCGGGCGCGAAGATGGGGGCTACGTCCATGGGAATCCACTTCCGGTAACGGGCGACGGCGCGATGTCGCTGACCTCGCCTAGGAGCGGCCGAAGATGATGCGCTCGTCGCGCAGCAGCCGCGCGACCAGCGTCACGCAGATCGCCGCGAGCGCTAACGCGACCGCGGACGGGAGGAGATAGTCGACCGGCGCGAGCGCTTCGCCGCGCACCACGCGCGAGAGCACCATCTGCTGGCCGAGGACCGGAATGGCGAGCTGCCACAGCGCGTCCTTGAGTCCCGAGAACATCACGACCACCGGCACGAAGGAGGCGACCGTCGCGAGGTAGCTCACGTAGGTCTGCGCCTCGCGATACGAGCGCCCGTACGTGCAGATGAGAATCTGCAGGGCGGAGGTCATCGCGGCGAACGGAATCACGACGACGACGAACTGCAGGAGCTCCGGCGTGCCGAACGTCATCAGCGTCGCGAGCTTCTTCTGCGAGTGCAGCAGCGCGGCGACGACGAAACCGGTCAGGGTGAGCACCGCGACGGTCGTGGCGAGGGTCCAGGCCGCGAGCCATTTTCCCGCGACGATCTGGCTCGTGGGGACGGGGTTGGCGAGCAACGGCTCGAGCGAACCGCGCTCGCGCTCGCCAGCCGTGGAGTCGATCGCCACCG
>JADGRS010000305.1 GCA_017880705.1 Burkholderiales bacterium | reverse complement strand
AGGCCGCCGGCCAGACCGACAGCTAGCGGTCTCGCGGCGGGCAGTAAATCGGGGGGAAAGTAACGGCCCAGTCAGCAGATGCGCTAGGTCGCTGGTGGTGCGAATCGAGGGCTAGAGCCCGAGCGGAACGTCGACGCCGGCGGCGACCGGAGTGCCATCCGCGCGGTGCGCGGGGCGCCACTTGTACTGCATGAAGCGATCGCGAAGGCGGCGATCGTAGCTCGAGTTGCCGGTGTCGATGTCGACGCGGGCGACGCGCCCCGTCTCGTCGATCTCGAAGTGCACGACGAACGTCTTGCCGCGGAGACCGCCGGGCACGGGGAGCTCGGGGATGAGCAGGAGCTCCGCGGTGGGCGGAAAGATGGTTCCCTCTCCCCCGCCATTCCCTGGGCCGACGCCCGAGCCGCGTCCGGTGCCCATCCCGGTGCCAGTCCCTCCTCCCGTGCCTGGGCCGGCGCCAGGGCCACCGGTGACGCCGGCGCCATTCCCTGGCCCCGGCGCGTTGCCCGCCGCGACGGTGACGGGGGTGGTGTCCGGCTTGACCTCCGCCGCCGCAGCAGTGGACGGAGGCACTGCCGGTGGCGGCACGACCACCGGCTTGGGAGGAATCGGCGTGGGCACCGGTGGCACCAAAGGATTCGGCTCTACCGGCACTGCGGGCGGTGGCGGCGGCGGCGGCGCGACGTGCACGAAGCGCAGATCTTCGTGCACGTACGGATCGCGCGCGCCGCCCCTGCTCCCGCCACCGCCGCCGCCCGCCGCGCCCGCGCCGCCGGCGCCGCGTGTTGCATCCTCCGCGTCCTTCACGAGCAGGATCGGGAGAATCATCAGCGCGATGAGCAGTGCGTGCAGGAGTAGAGAGATCGCGCCCGCCCATTTGGAATCCCGGCGCGCCGGAATTCCAACGGGCGGGCGATACGGTGGACGTGCAACGGGCGGCTCGCTCGGAGCCTCGTACGGCGACATGTCGATGATGACCTCGGCTACCCCCAAAAATAGCGCGACGGACGCACCGGGAGGTGGGTCCGTCGCGATCTCCTACGAGAGCAGCGCAACCAATGTTGCGCGCGCTGCCGTTACTTCGGAACGTCCTTCGGCGGAATTCCAATGACCTTGACGCCTGCGCCGCGCGCCTGGTCCATGCCGAAGATCACGTCCTGATATTTCACGGTTGGATCGCCCTTCACGAAGATGATCTTGTCCGGACGCCCATCGTAAACCGTCTTGAGTCGCTCGGCCAGCTTGTCCTTCGGCACGGCCTCGCTGTTGATCTTGTACGCGCCGCCAGGCAGCACCTGGAGCACGATCTGATCGGATGCGATGGGAGTATTGATCGGCTGCGGCGTCGGATCCGGAAGCTGCAGATCGATCGCCTTCCGCATCATCGGCACTGCCATAATGAAGATGACCAGCAGCACCAGTAGCACGTCGATCATCGGCGTGACGTTGATGTCGTTCGAGAGCCCGGTATTCCCACCACTCGTCATTGCCATGTGATTCTCCTACGGCTTCTTGGTGGTTTTCGGGAAGTCTCCCGCGACCGTCGATTCGGTTCCCGGCTGCTGATCCGAAATTGCGCCGAGCACGCGAACTCCGTTATGCGCGGCGAGATCGATCGCGTCGAGCACCTTGGAATAGTCGAGATTCTTGTCTGCCTTCAGGTACAGGATCTTGTCCGTCGTGCGCGCATCGAAGATCGCCTTGAGCTGCTGTGGAAGTGTGTTCTTGTCGATGTGCTTCTTGTTCAGATAGTACTCTCCGAACGCATCGATGCCGAGCACCTGATCCTCATTTTCCTCTGGATGCGACTTGAGGTTGATGCCGACGGGCGGCTGCGCCTGGAACCCAGCATTGATGAGCGGCGTCACGACCATGAAAATGATCAGCAGCACGAGCATGACGTCGATCATCGGCGTGACGTTGGGGGACGACGCGACACCGCCGCCCGTCCCCGCGCTTGACATGGCCATGAGCTACCTCCTCTGAGTGGCTTGGGCTACTGCGAGATGGGGCCCGAGCCGCCCGTGGTGTTGAACTCACGGGTGAAGCGCGAACGGCCGAACTCACCAGCAACGCCCTTGATCAGATAGTCGATCATTTCCTTCGAGGTGTACGTCATCTCGACGGAGAGATTGTCGATTTTCGTCGTGAAGTAGTTGTACGCCCACACCGCCGGAATCGCGACGAGCAAACCGAACGCCGTCGTGATCAGCGCCTCGGCGACACCGGCCGAGATGGCGCCCATTCCGCCGGCGCCCGACTGCGCCATACCGACGAACGCGTTCACGATTCCCATCGTCGTGCCGAGAAGACCGACGAACGGCGCCGTGGCGCCGACCGTCGCGAGCACGGCCAGACCGCGCTTCAGCTCGGAGAGAATGATCATCATGTTGCGCTCGACCGCGCGCTCTGCCGAGTTGATGTCGGCGACGGTGACGGAGCCGTCCTGGAGCAGCGGCTTCACTTCGCCGAGTGCGCCGCCGAGCACACGCGCGACGTGCGACTTCTTGTAGCTCTCGGCAAGGCGAATCGCCTCGTTGAGGTTGTCCTCTTCCAGGAACTGCGAGAACTCGGGAGCGAACTTGCGCGTCTCGGCCTGCGCCTTACGCAACGTCCACCACTTCTGGACCATCACGGTGAGCGAATAGACCGACATGATCGCGAGCGCGAGGACGATTCCCTTCGCGAAGCCGCCCATCGATTGAAAGAGCGCAAGTAACGAGATGCCCATTTGACCTTCTCCGAAATAAAAAGACGAAAAGTGAGAGTGCTGTGATCAGCTCAATGATTGGGTGCGACGAACTTCAGCGGCAGCTGCACGATCTGCTTCACCTTGTGCCCGCCCGCCTCGGCCGGATAGAAGCGCCACTGCGGGAGCGCTGTCTTGAGCGCGGACGCGAACAGATCGTTGCTCGCCTGCAGAACCTTGAACGTGCTCATGTCCGCCTTGCCGAGCGTGTCGACGACGAATTGCGCGAGCACCTCGCCTTCGACGCGGGAGTTCTCCAGCATCGACGGATACTTCGGATTCGGGTTGCCCTCTCGCGGCATCGCGGGCTTCTCGACCTGGAACTCGAAGTACGGCTGATCGGTTGGCTGCGCGACGCCACCAACGACGCCGTTCGCCTTTCCGCCTGCGACGCCCTTCCCCGAGAAATCCTTTTCATCGGTGACGGCCTTCGAGAGATCGACATCCGGGATTTTGTCCGGGATGTTGATCGGCGCGGTGAGCACCTGGAAGCCCTTCGGCGGCGGCGGTGCGGCAACCACATCCGGCGGCGGCGGCTTCGGCTCATCCGGCGGCGGCGGCGGCGGCTCTGGCGCCTTCGCGAAGACGACGTCTTCCTGACGGCTCTTCTCGACGATCTTTTCGCCAGCATGCGCGGTGACGTAGACCGCGAGCGTGATGATGATCGCGTGCAACGCGACGCTGACGAAAGTGCCGCCAAAACCTCCCTTCCTTTGCGGCTTCGACTCGATCAGGTTGTTGAACATGCGCCTGGGATCGGAATGAAGTTCACGAGCACTGTTACGTACTTGGGACTGAACCTACGACACGTAGTTCTCGATGGGATGCAGCCCACATTAAGAAATCATGAAGGCCGTATTAGCATTTATTCACACATCGTGCCGGGCATTCTGGCAGCGTCCGCTAGTCGATTGTATCACTTCTTTTCGACCTTCGATAGCTGAACACACGGCGATCCCCGCACCTATCTCAATGGTTGGGCCCGATGAATTTCAACGGGAGTTGAACTATCTGCTTCACCTTGTGGCCGCCGGCCTCGGCGGGATAAAAACGCCACTGTGTGAGCGCTGATCGGAGCGACGCGGAAAAGAGATCGTTGCTCGAATCAAGTATTTTGAAGGTGCTCATGTCGGCGCGGCCGAGCGTGTCGACGACGAACTGCGCGAGCACGGTGCCTTCGACGCGAGAGCTCTCGAGCATCGACGGGTATTTGGGAAATGGATTTCCTGCGCGGGGAAGCGCGGGTTTCTCTACTTGCGCCGCGGAGAATGGCGCGCCCGAGTCGAGGCCAGCGTTGGTGGACGTTTCACCGGAGCCGCGATCGCCGCCGCCGATATTGAAGAGACTTTCTGCCGGCGCGAGTCCGCCCGCAGGGTCGATGGGCAGAAGCTTGTCGGGAATCGTGATGGGCGGATTGATGACTGGCCCGAGTGGCGCCGCTGGAATTCTCGGCGCGCTCGGGTGCGTGGGCGCGTGCTCGGGCTTCGTAGGCTGCGGCGGATGGAATATCGTCGGCCCGGTCTCGACTGGTGCCTTGACGATCTCCTTCGCACTCGCCGTCGCGTACACCGCGAGCGTGATGATGATCGCGTGCAACGCGACGCTGACGAAAGTGCCGCCAAAACC
>JADGRS010000304.1 GCA_017880705.1 Burkholderiales bacterium | reverse complement strand
TCCCGGTGAGCAACTCGTACATCACGACGCCCAGCGAGTAGATGTCCGACTGCACGCTCGGGCCTTCCTCGTTGATCTGCTCGGGCGACATGTACGCGGGCGAGCCGAGGAAGCCGTCGATCTGCGTGTGCTCGGCGTGCGACACCTTCGCCGTGCCGAAGTCGCTGATCTTGATGTCGTCGCGGTCCGACAGGAGGATGTTCGCCGGCTTGATGTCGCGATGGATGACGCCGTTCTGGAACGCGTAGTCGAGCGCGCGGCACATCTTGAAGATCACCAGCACCGCCTGGCGCACCGGCAGCAGGTTGGTCTCGGTGCAGAATTTCTTGAGGGAGCCGCCCGGGACGTACTCCATCACGATGTAGCGCGTGTCGCCTTCGACGACCGCGTCGTAGACGCCGACGATATTCGGGTGATTGAGCTTGCCGGCGAGCGAGGCCTCGTTGAGGAAGAGCTTCTCGAAGCGCTTGGCCTCTTCCTCGCCCATGTGCGCGTCGCTCTTGGCGACCTTGATCGCCACCTTGCGGTCGTTGAACGGGTCTTCCCCGAGGTAGACGTCGGCGGACGCGCCCTGTCCCAGATCCGAAAGGATGCTGTATTTACCGATCTTGTGGGGACGCTCGGCCAATGCGCGAAGCTTTCGAAAAGAACTCGTTATTTTTGCGGAAGTTTAACCGATATGGGCTGGCCGTGGTCTTGGGCGAGGCGTTTCGCCAGGGCAAGAAACCCCTCGCGCGAGATGTCGCGCACCTCGACCGGCACCGCCGATTGGGCGTCGACGTAGTTTCGCAGGAGCGAGCGCCGGTATGCCGGATCGTAGTGGCCCTCGAGGAGCTCTTCGACGAGGGCGTCCCACCGGCCTCCTTCGAGATGCGATTTCCACAGGCCGATGCGCTCGGCGCCATGCAGGGGCGCGAGGCAATCGAGCTTGGCCGCGAGGGCCTCGGGGCGCTCGACGAAGTGCGCATAGTCCTCGCGCAGCAGCTCGATGCGGGCCGCGGTGCCGGCCTCGAGGCGCAGGCACTTGGACGCGCGCATGCGCGTGATGAGGGCGTCGGGGACGCGCAGGTTGCCGACCTTCTTGCTCTCCGATTCCACGAAGACCGGCCGTGACACGTCGAACCCGGAGAGCGTGGTCCATAGAGATGTTTCGAAAGATTTCTGCGTCGGTTGCGGCGAATCGGGAAGCTCGCCCAGCACCGAGCCGCGATGGGCGGCGAGGGCCTCGAGGTCGAGCGCCTGGGCGCCGGCCTCGTGGAGCGCCTCGAGGAGGCGGCTCTTTCCCGAGCCCGTGGCGCCGCAGATCACCTGGAAGCGGAAGCGCTCCGGGAGCTCCTCGAGCTCCGCGGCGACCTGGCGGCGGAAGGCCTTGTAGCCTCCGTCGAGCCGCGCCGCATCCCAGCCGACCTGGCGCAGCACGTGGGTGAGCGAACCCGAGCGCCCGCCTCCCCGCCAGCAATAGACGAGCGGCCGCCATTGCCGCGGCTTGTCGGCGAAGAGCGTGTCGATGTGGCGCGCGATGTTTCGCGAGGCGAGCGGCGCGCCGAGCCGCTTCGCCTCGAAGGCCGATTGTTGCTTGTAGACCGTGCCGACCCGCGCGCGCTCCTCGTCGTCGAGGACCGGTGCGTTGATCGCGCCCGGCAGGCGATCCTCGGCGAACTCCGCGGGGCTGCGCGCGTCCAGGATCGCGTCGAATTCGCGCAGCTGGGCGAGCGAGAGCGGCGTCGCGACGCTCGATTCGATGCGCTCGCGATGGAACGGCAGCTCGATCACGGCTTCTTCTTCCTGAGCACGGGCTCGAGCACCCCCCAGACGGTGTCGGCGATGAGCACCTGGGCGCCGGCGGTGGGATGGATCCGGTCGTTCTGGAAAAACTCGGGCTTGTCGACGAGGCCCTCGAGCAGGTACGGCACCAGCACGAGCTTGTCTCGCGCGGCGATTTCCCCGTACATGCCGTGGAACTGCGCGGCGTATTCGATGCCATAATTCGGAGGAATCATGATGCCGACCAGAACCGGCTCGGCTCGCGCCGCGCGCACCAGGCGGACCATCTTCTCGAGGTTCGATTGCATTTCCGCCACGGGCTGGCCGCGCAAGGCGTCGTTTCCGCCGAGCTCGATGACGACGACCGAGGGCCTGTGGCGCTTCAGGTCCTCGGAAAGGCGGCGCAAGCCGCCGGCGGTCGTCTCCCCCGAGATGCTCGCGTTGACGACGCGCCACGCGAGGCGCGCGCCCGCGATGCGCTCCTCGATGAGGTGCACCCACCCCTCGTCGGGCGAGAGATTGTAGGCGGCCGCGAGGCTGTCGCCGAACACCATCACCGTGCGCGCGGCCATCGCCGCGGCCGGAGTCAACGAGAGCACGGCGAGCAGCAATGCGCGCCGCAGGAGAGCATGAACGACTTGAGGCGGGAAGATGCGGTTCAGGGAAGCCATGGCGGACGCGTGGGGGAACACTCGGGCATTGTGAAGGCGGAGGGTCTCACCAAACAAGTCACGACCCCCGACCATGTGCTCACCATTGTGAGGCACGCGAGCTTCGAAGTGCGCTCGGGCGAGGCCGTCGCGATCATCGGCGCATCGGGCTCCGGCAAGTCCACTCTCCTCGGATTGCTCGCGGGCCTCGACGTTCCAAGCTCCGGGCGCGTGTGGATCTCGGGCGAGGACCTTTTCGCGCTCTCGGAGGATGGGCGCGCGCGCCTTCGCGGGCGGATGGTGGGATTCGTGTTCCAGTCGTTCCAGCTGCTGCCCGCGCTGACCGCCCTGGAGAACGTGATGTTGCCCCTCGAGCTGAACGGCGGCCCCGATCCCGAGGGCCGCGCGCGGCGCGTGCTCGATCGCGTGGGCCTCGCCGAGCGGCTCGGCCACTATCCGCGCCAGCTCTCCGGGGGCGAGCAGCAGCGCGTCGCCGTCGCGCGCGCCTTCGTGACCGAGCCGAGGCTCCTTTTCGCCGACGAGCCCACGGGCAACCTGGATTCGGAGACCGGCGAGCAGGTCATCGAGCTGCTGTTCGAGATGAACCGCGAGCGCGGCGCGACGCTCGTCCTCGTCACCCACGACGCCGAGCTCGCCCGTCGCTGCGACCGACGCATGCATATCGCCGCGGGCGAGATCACCCATGAAGACTGAGTAGAGTGAAGCGAATCTCCATCGCGATGCGAATGCTCCGGCGAAACTGGTCGGCCGGAGAGCTGCGCGTGCTGCTGCTGGCGCTGGTCATCGCGGTGGCGAGCGTGACGACGGTGGGATTCTTCGCCGACCGCGTGCAGTCGGCGCTCGACCGTCAGGCGAACGAGCTTCTCGGCGGAGACCTCGTGGTGATCGGCGACAAGCCGCTGTCGCCGGAATTCGTGGCGGCGGCGCAGCGCGACGGGCTGGCCTATGCGACCACGCGCACCTTTCCGAGCATGGTGTCGGCGCCGGGCGGCGTGAACCTTGCCGAGGTCAAGGCGGTTTCCGATGGCTTTCCGCTGCGCGGCCGGCTGCGCGTCACGCAGGCACCGGGCGAGCCCGAGCGCGAGGTGGAGGGCGGCCCGAAGCCCGGCACCGTATGGGTGGGCGCTCCGCTCGTCGGCCGTATCGGCGTGAGCGTCGGCGATAGCCTGAAGGTGGGCCGCGCGAGCCTCGCCATCGCGGCGATCATCACGCGCGAGCCCGACAGCGTCCTCGACTATTTCGGCATCGCACCGCGCGTGCTGATGCACGACTCCGACGTCGATGCGACGGGCCTGGTCCAAGTGGGCAGCCGCATCGGCTATCGCCTGTTGGTGAGCGGCGAGCCCAAGGCCGTGCAGCGTTTCCGCGACGAGATGACACCCGCGATCGGGCGCGGCCAGCGCATCGAGGGCGTGCGGGATGCGAGGAGCGAAGTGCGCACCGCGCTCGAGCGCGCGCAGCGTTTCCTCGGGCTCGCCTCGCTCCTGTCTGTCGTGCTCGCGTCGGTCGCGGTCGCGCTCGCCGCGCGGCGCTTCTCGCAGCGCCAGATCGACGCGGCCGCGATGATGCGCTGCCTCGGCGCCACGCAGGCCGATCTCTTCGCGATCCATGCGTGGCAATTCGTCGTGCTCGGGCTCGTTGGCTGCGTACTCGGAAGCCTCGCCGGCTATGCCGCGCAGGGTGTGCTCGCGCGCTGGCTCACGGGGTTCTTCACGGTGACGCTGCCGCTGCCCGGGCCCCTGCCGGCATTGCGCGGCGCGGTGATCGGCTTCGTGCTGCTGCTCGGGTTCACGATGCCGCCGCTGCTGCGGTTGCGAAACGTGTCGACCCTTCGCGTCCTTCGGCGCGACATCGCCGCCGCGGAGCCCCTGAGCGCCGCTGCGTTCGCGCTCGGTCTCGCCGCGCTCTCGGCGCTCATCGTCTGGCAGGCGGGCGACGTGAAGCTG
>JADGRS010000303.1 GCA_017880705.1 Burkholderiales bacterium | reverse complement strand
TACTCCTTGCCGTCCTTCCACGTGATGGTCTCGTTGGTCGCGACCGTCGAGCGGGTGACGAAACCGAAATCGCAGCTCGTGTCGAGGAACACGACTTCGCGGTAATTGGGGTGGATGCCGTCTTTCATGATGGTCGCCTTGTGGGTGGGCACGGACTCCGCGTCGGCCCGGAAAACCGCCATTATCCCGGAAAACCCTAATGAAAGCAAGGGGTTGTTACCGCCTTTGGTAGGAGGCCAGGCCCTTGAGCGGACAGGGTTTTTTGCCGCGAATCGTCACATCGGGGATTCCGACAGCCTCCGCTAGCCCTTTTTCATGGAGTTGAAGAACTCGTCGTTGTTCTTGGTGGCACGAAGCTTGTCCAGGAGGAATTCCGTGGCCTCGAGGTCGTCCATGCCGAACAGGAGCTTTCGAAGGATCCACACTTTGGGAAGGATCTCCGGGGCGATCAGAAGTTCCTCGCGGCGGGTGCCGGAGCGGTTCACGCTGAGCGAAGGATAGAGGCGCTTCTCGGCCATGCGGCGATCCAGGTGGATCTCCATGTTGCCGGTGCCCTTGAATTCCTCGTAGATCACGTCGTCCATGCGCGAGCCCGTGTCGATGAGGGCGGTCGCGATGATCGTGAGCGAGCCTCCTTCCTCCACGTTGCGCGCCGCCCCGAAGAAACGCTTCGGGCGCTGCAGCGCGTTGGAATCGACGCCCCCCGTCAGCACCTTGCCGGAGGCGGGCACAACGGTGTTGTAAGCGCGCGCGAGGCGCGTGATCGAGTCGAGCAGGATGACCACGTCCTTCTTGTGCTCGACCAGGCGCTTGGCCTTCTCTATCACCATTTCGGCGACCTGCACGTGGCGCGTCGCCGGCTCGTCGAAGGTCGAAGCGACGACCTCGCCGCGCACCGTGCGGCTCATCTCGGTCACTTCTTCCGGCCGCTCGTCGATGAGGAGCACGATGAGCACCGCTTCCGGATGGTTCGCGGTAATTGCATGGGCCATGTGCTGCATGAGGACCGTCTTGCCCGCCTTCGGGGGCGAGACGATCAGGCCGCGCTGGCCCTTGCCGATGGGCGCGATGATGTCGAGGATGCGGCCGGTCAGGTTTTCCTCGGCCTTGATGTCGCGCTCGAGCCGCATCGGCTCGTCGGGGTGCAGCGGCGTGAGGTTCTCGAAGAGGATCTTGGTCTTCGCGTTCTCGGGCGGCTCGCCGTTGACCGTGTCGACCTTCACCAACGCGAAGTAGCGCTCGCCATCCTTCGGCGTGCGGATCTCGCCGATGATGGAATCGCCCGTATGCAGGTTGAAGCGCCGGATCTGCGAGGGCGACACGTAGATGTCGTCGGGCCCGGCGAGATAGGACGTGTCCGGCGAGCGCAGGAACCCGAAGCCGTCCTGGAGGACTTCGAGGGTGCCGTCGCCGAAGATGGCCTCGCCTTTCTTCGCCTGGTGCTTGAGGAGCGCGAAGACGAGCTCCTGCTTGCGCAGGCGGTTGGCGCCTTCGAGCTCGTTGACGGCCGCCATCTCGACGAGCTCGGTGATGGGCTTCAGCTTGAGATCGGATAAGTGCATGCGGCGGAACCTGCCTGGAGGGAGTTTTGGTGAACGGGCCCGGAAGACCTCACGGGCCGGTGAAACGAAGAAATGTTGGGAAGGACCTGGCCGCGGGAAAGAAGCTGGACGCGGGCGTTATTGCAAACGGGGCGCGAGCGGACAGCCAGGATTGATTCAGGTTATCGGGTTCAGATATTGCTGTCAATGAATGCCGCGAGCTGGGTTTTCGATAGCGCGCCGACCTTGGTCGCCTCGACCGCGCCGTTCTTGAAGAGCATGAGGGTCGGGATGCCGCGGATCCCGTACTTCGGCGGCGTCGACTGGTTCTCGTCGATGTTCAGCTTCGCGACCTTGAGCCGGCCCGTGTACTCCGCCGCGATCTGGTCCAGCGCGGGCGCGATCATCTTGCACGGGCCGCACCACTCCGCCCAGTAGTCCACGAGCACCGGGGTCTGCGACTGCAGAACCTCGGACTCGAACGTGTCGTCTGTGATGTGAACGATCGATTTCTCAGCCATGTTTCCTCGCTTGGATTCGTCTCGCCCGGGGAAGGGGGTTCGTGGGAACCGGGGGGCGGCGCTATGTTGCAATCGTAGACCAAAACGGGCGTTCCGGGCAAAGCGCCGGGTTGGGACGGGTTGCGGGCGTCTGATAAAATGGCGGCCTTTCTCCCCCGCGCCAGCAGCCTCAGGAAAGGCGTTTCATGACGTACGTGGTGACCGAGTCCTGCGTGAAGTGCAAGTACACCGACTGCGTCGACGTGTGCCCGGTCGACTGCTTCCGGGAGGGACCGAACATGCTCGTCATCGATCCCGACGAATGCATCGACTGCACCCTGTGCGTCGCCGAATGCCCCGTCGACGCGATCTTCGCCGAGGACGACGTGCCAGCGGAGCAGAAGGAGTTCATCGCGCTGAACGCGGAGCTCGCCAAGGTGTGGAAGCCGCTGGTCGAGCGCAAGCCCGCGCCTCCCGACGCGGACCAGTGGAAGGAAGTGAAGGCCAAGCGGGACCTCATCGAGAAGTAGCCTTTGGCAAGCCTCGCGCCCAAGGTGTAGCGTGGCGCCATGAGCGAAACGCCCGAAATCGCATCCGTTCTCGAGGTCCTGGGAGCGCGCCGCGACGACCTGCGCATCTCGCAGGAGCTGATCGAGGTCCTGCCGATGCCGGTCTTCTTCAAGGGGCGCGACGGCCGGTACCTCGGCGTGAATCGCGCGTGGGAGGAATTCTTCGGCGTCTCGCGCGGCGACATCATCGGCGGAAAGGTTGTCGACCTCTATCCCGATTCGCCTTTGGTCGCCCAGCGTCACGCGGCGATGGACGACGAGCTCTGGAAGCATCCGGGATCGCAGAGCTACGAGGCGCGGCTCGTCATGCGCGACGGCCGAGTGCGCCATACGATCTACTACAAGGCGACCTTCACGCGCCCCGACGGCGAGGTCGCCGGGCTGATCGGCACGATCGTCGACATTACGGAGAGGAAGGAGGCGGAACAGCGCGAGGCGATCGAGCATGCGGTCGCGCGCTACCTCGGGGCGAGCGGCCTGTCGCTCGGCGACGCGCTGCGCGGAATCATGCAGGTCATGTGCGAGCGCCTCGACTGGGCCTGCGCCGCGCGCTGGTCCCTCGATGAAGGCTCCAACAGCCTTCACTGCATCGAGACGTGGAGCGTCGACGATGCCGGCGTGAAGGCGTTCCTCGAAGCGAGCGCGCGGGAGACTTTCGTTCCCGGAACCAGCGGAATGATCCGGCGCGTCCTTTCGACCGGCAGCTCGGTGTGGGTCGCCGACGTCACGCGCAAGGCCGACTTCCTTCGCGCCGGATTGGCGGCGGCGGCCGGATTGCGCGGCGCTTTCGCGCTGCCGATCTCCGTCGGCGAGCGCGTTCTCGGGGCGATCGAGTTCTTCAGCCGCGAGCCGCGCAATCCCGACAAGTGGCTTCTCTCGATCACGGTGAGCGTCGGCAACCAGATCGGCCAGCTCATGGCGAGGCGCCAGGCCGAGGAGGCGATGCGCGAGAGCGAAGCGCGCTTCCGCAGCCTCACCGAGCTTTCCTCGGATTGGTACTGGGAGCAGGACGAGCAGCTTCGCTTCACGGCGATGTCGCGCGGCATCACCGAAACCATCGCGATGCCGGCGGAAACTTATCTGGGCAAGACCCGCTGGGATGTGGGGATGATGGGCGTCTCGGCGCGCGAGATCGAGGAGCACAAGGCGCAGCTCGCGGCGCGGCTGCCCTTCCAGGATTTCGAGTACGGCCGGCGCGACGCGCTCGGCGAAGTGCACTACGTGAGCGCGAGCGGGCACCCCGTATTCGACTCGGACGGCGTGTTCCGCGGCTACCGCGGAGTCGGCAAGGACATCACGCGGCGAAAGCGCGACGAGGCCGCGCTTCGCGACGCGCACGACGAGCTCGAGCTGCGCGCGCGCGAGCTCACGCGCTCCAACGAAGAGTTGCAGCAATTCGCCTACGTCGCCTCCCACGACCTGCAGGAGCCGCTGCGCATGGTCGCGAGCTATACGCAGCTCCTGGAGCGCCGCTACAGCGACAAGCTCGACGGCGACGCCAAGGAATTCATGGAGTTCATCGTCGACGGCGCGGCGCGCATGAAGCAGCTGATCGAGGACCTTCTCGCGTTCTCGCGCGTAGGCACCCGCGCTCGCGAGTTCCGGGAGGTCGACAGCGGCGCGGCGCTCGCCAAGGCGCTCTCCAACCTTCGCGCGGCGCAGGAAGCGAGCGGCGCCGTCGTGAGCCACGACCCGATGCCGGCGGTGATCGCCGATGCCTCGCAGCTCACGCAGGTCTTCCAGAACCTCATCGGCAACGCCATGAAGTTCCGCGGC
>JADGRS010000302.1 GCA_017880705.1 Burkholderiales bacterium | reverse complement strand
GCTCGGGGCGCGGCGGGCGCGCCTCGGGGCTCTTCGTGGGCAGGCCCACGGGCTCCTCGTCGGGGACCATCACCATCTCGTAGCTGGGCTTCTGCTCGTCCAACTGCGTGGCGTCGTGGCGCAGGCGCTCGACGTGGTAGTTGGGCGTCTCGAGATTCGGGTTCGGAATGAGGAGCAGGTTCACCTTGAGGCGCGCCTCGATCCCGAAGATCTCCGAGCGCTTCTCGTTCAGCAGGTACGTCGCCACGTCCACGGGCACCTGGCAGTGGATGGCGGCCGTGTTCTCCTTCATCGCCTCTTCCTGGAGGATGCGCAGCACGTGCAGCGCGGTCGATGCGGTATCGCGGATGTATCCCGTGCCGTGGCAGCGAGGGCAGGGCGAGTGCGTCGTCTCCTCGAGCGAAGGTTGCAGGCGCTGGCGCGAGAGCTCGAGCAGGCCGAAGCGGGAAATCTTCCCGATCTGCACGCGCGCGCGGTCGTGCCGCAACGCCTCACGCAGCCGGTTCTCGACCTCGCGCTGGTTCTTGGCGCTTTCCATGTCGATGAAGTCGATCACGATGAGGCCGCCGAGGTCGCGCAGGCGCAGCTGGCGCGCGACTTCGTCCGCGGCTTCGACGTTCGTGTTGAACGCCGTCTGCTCGATGTCGTGGCCGCGCGTGGCGCGCGCGCTGTTCACGTCGACGGAGACGAGCGCTTCCGTGTGGTCGATCACGATGGCGCCGCCCGAAGGCAGCGTCACGTCGCGGCGGTACGCGCTCTCGATCTGGTGCTCGATCTGGAAGCGCGAGAAGAGCGGGATGTCGTCGCTGTACAGCTTCACCTTGTCAACGTTGGCCGGCATCACCGTGCTCATGAACGACATCGCCTGGTCGTAGATGTCCTGCGTGTCGACGAGGATCTCGCCGATCTCGGGCTGGAACAGGTCGCGAATGGCGCGCACCACGAGGCTCGACTCGAGGTAGATGAGGCACGGGCCCTTCTCGTCCTCGGCGGCCTTCTCGATGGCGCGCCACAGCTGCAGGAGGTAATTCAGGTCCCACTGCATCTCCTCGGCGCTGCGCCCGATGCCCGCGGTGCGGGCGATGAGGCTCATGCCGTCGGGGACCACGAGCTGGTCCATCACTTCGCGAAGCTCGTTGCGGTCCTCGCCCTCGATCCGTCTCGAAACCCCACCACCTCGCGGGTTGTTGGGCATGAGGACGAGGTAGCGTCCCGCGAGCGAGATGTAGGTCGTGAGGGCCGCGCCCTTGTTGCCGCGCTCGTCCTTGTCGACCTGGACGATGAGCTCCTGGCGCTCGCGCAGGTGCGTGGCCATCTTCGAGCGGCCGAACTCGCCGCCGTCGTTGACCATGAACTGCTTGGCGATTTCCTTGAACGGAAGGAAGCCATGCCGCTCGGCGCCGTAGTCGATGAACACGGCCTCGAGGGAAGGTTCCACCCGGGTGATGACACCCTTGTAGATGTTGCTCTTGCGTTGTTCTTTACCGGCGGACTCGATGTCGAGGTCAACTAGCTTCTGGCCGTCGACAATCGCGACCCGGAGTTCCTCCGCCTGGGTCGCGTTGAAAAGCATGCGCTTCATCGTTACTTTCTCCCGCGCTCTAACACGGAAGAGGGCCCGCCCGTTCCAGGGGGACCCGGATCGACGAGTTGCTTCAGAAGTCGGTGTTTGGTTGCATCACTGAGTAGTCAGCGAAAGGGACGATTTCTGGTTTTCTTCGTCTTGCGTCTGCGGGCATTGAAGGCCGGCAGAGGCGTGAAATTCGTGGTGCGTCGAGCGCGTTGATTCGTTTACCATCGCTGCTTGGATTGGCAGGCGAGCGACGTTTGCCTGCTTCGGAGCCTTTCAGCGGCTGCCACTTCTTCGTCACTGTCGAGTTCCGAGTGACGCGTCGATTTCTTAGAAATCAACCAGATATAGTATACGCGGATGCCGACCGAAGGCAAAATAGCCCCTTCCGCGGCGCCCGCGGTGCGGTGGATCGAGGTCACCGAGGACGATGCGGGGCAGCGCATCGACAACTATCTCCTCGCGCGCCTGAAAGGCGTCCCCAAGAGCCGCATCTACCGCATCCTGCGCAGCGGCGAGGTGCGCATCAACAGCAAGCGCGTCGGGCCCGAGCAGAAGGTGCTCGCCGGTGATCGCATCCGCATCCCGCCGGTGCGCGTGGCCGAGCGCGACGAGGACGTCGCCGCGCCGCACTTCAAGATGCCGATCCTCTTCGAGGACGAGGCCCTCATGGCGATCGACAAGCCCCCGGGCATCGCGGTGCACGGCGGCAGCGGCGTGGCCCATGGCGTGATCGAATCGCTGCGTTCGATGCGTCCCCAGGCGCGCTTCCTCGAGCTGGTGCATCGCCTCGATCGCGAGACCTCGGGCGTGCTGCTCATCGCGAAGAAAAGGAGCGCCCTCACGGTGCTGCACGAGATGATGCGCAGCCGCGACATGGACAAGCGCTACCTCGCGGGCGTCTCCGGGCGGTTCCGCAACGAGCGCCAGCGCGTGCGCGTCTCGCTCGCGAAGCACGTCAACAGCGCAGGCGAGAAGCGGGTGTCGGTCTCCGAGGATGGCCAGGAGGCGGAGACCGTGCTGCGCCTGGTCGAGCGTGGCCCGGAATTCAGCCTTCTCGAGGCCGAGCTCCTCACCGGGCGCACGCACCAGATCCGCGTGCACCTCGCCCACCTCGGCCACCCGGTGCTCGGCGACGACAAGTACGGCAACTTCGAGCTGAACAAGGCGCTTCGCAAGCAGGGCCTGAAGCGCATGTTCCTGCACGCCGCGAAGCTTTCCTTCGCCCACCCGGTGACGGGCGAGCCGCTCGAGCTCTCGTCGCCGTTGCCGGCCGACCTCGAAAGATTCCGCTCGCGCATTAGAGCGTGATCCGCAGATAAACGCAGATGAACGCCGTAAAGGCGAAAGATCACGGCAATCGATGCGCCCGGATTGGGTCCGCCATCTGCGGATGGCTCTTCCGTGGGTTTACCGCGTTCATCGGCGTTTATCTGCGGATAATGTTCTGTCCAGGAGAAAACAAGAGTTGAACTACGAGCTGGTGATCTTCGACTGGGACGGAACGCTCATGGACTCGACGGGCGTGATCGCGGCGAGCCTGCAGGACGCGTGCCGCGACATCGGCATCGCCGTTCCCACCGACCGGGACGCGCGCTACGTGATCGGCCTGGGGCTCGCCGACTCGTTCGATCACGTGGCCCCCGGCCTCGACGAGGAAGGAAGGCGCAGGCTCTCCGAGCGCTATCGCCATCATTTCCTCGCGAGGGAAAGCGAGATGCCGCTCTATGAAGGCGTGCGCGAGATGCTGGCCGACCTGCACGGGAAGGGCCGCAGGCTCGCGGTCGCCACGGGAAAGGCGCGGCGCGGCCTCGAGCGCGTGCTCGACCTGACGGGGCTTCGCCCGTGGTTCGAGGCCACGCGCTGTGCCGACGAGGGCTTCTCCAAGCCGCACCCCGACATGCTCCTCATGCTGATGGAGCTCACGGGCGTCGAGCCGCGGCGCGCGCTCATGGTCGGCGACACGACGCACGACCTCGAGCTCGCCGCCAACGCGGGCGTCGATGCCGTGGCGGTGTCATACGGCGCCCACGACGCCGCGCTCCTCGGAACGCGGCCGGCGCGGGCGCGATGCGATTCCGTGGCCGAGCTGCACCGATGGATCGCGACGAACGGCTGATCTGCGATTCGGCGTCGCTTGTCGAGGGCGCCAAGGGCGTGCGATTCGCGCTCGCGGCCCATCCGGGCGAGGAGCGCGGCTTCGCGGTGCGCTACCTGGGAAAGGTGCGCGCATTCGTCAATCGATGTCCCCACGCGTGGACCGAACTCGACTGGCAGCCCGGTGAGTTCTTCGAGGAGAGTGGGCTATACTTGGTCTGCTCGACGCACGGAGCGATATTCGTACCCGACACCGGTTTTTGCGTCGCGGGGCCATGCCGCGGCGCCTCGCTCGAACCGCTCCAAGTGCGTGAACACGGCGGCCACGTTTTCCTGGTGAACGAAAAGCCATGACGGATTCCGGCCCTCCCAACTGGGAGCGTGCGGTTCTCGAAAAAGTCGCGCTCCAGGCCCTTCAGGAACAGCGGCGCGCGCGCCAGTGGAGCGCGCTGTTCAAGTTGTTGTGGCTCCTCTTCGCCTTCCTCCTGCTTTCCGCGTGGCTCGGCTGGATCGGGCGCCCCGACAGGGACGCGCTCGCGAGCGGCGTCGGCCGGCATACGGCCCTAGTCGACCTCGAGGGCGTGATCGCGCCGGACACCAGGGCTTCCGCCGACAAGGTCATCAAGGGGCTCAATCGCGCCTTCAAGGACACGAACACCCAGGGCGTCGTGCTGCGCATCAACAGCCCCGGCGGCAGCCCGGTGCAGGCGGGCTACATCAACGACGAG
>JADGRS010000301.1 GCA_017880705.1 Burkholderiales bacterium | reverse complement strand
GGCATGAGGAGCGGAAACACCACGCGGCGGAAGTAGTAGGCGCGCGACGCGCCTTCGAGGGCGGCGGCCTCGGCGAGCGACGGCGGGATCGATTGCAGCGCCGCGAGGTAGAAGATCATGAAGAAGCCCGCTTCCTTCCAGATCGCGACCACCGTCACGCAGGCGAGCGCGGTTTCGGGATCTCCCAGCCAGTTGCGTCCCGGGATGCCGAAGAGCGACGTCACCTGCTCGAGGAGCCCGTACTGCGGCGTGTAGAAGAAGAGCCAGATGTTCGCCACCGCGATCATCGGCAGGATGGTGGGCGTGAAGAACGCCATCCTCAGCCAGGTGCGCCCGCGCATGGCGGAGTTCACCCATAGCGCCATCAGGATCGCGAGGGCGATCGAGAGCGGAATCGTCCCGAGGCAATACCAGAGGTTGTTGACCAGCGATTTCCAGAACACTTCGTCGGAGACCATCACGCGGTAATTCTCGAGCCCCACCCATGGCGCCGGCCTTCCCGCTTTCGACGTCGCATGAAAACTGTCCCAGATCGTTCCGAGGACGGGCCAATGGGTGAAGAGCGCCAGCAACGCTGCCGCTGGAAGCAGCAACAGCCAGCCGTGGACGGCCTGGCGGCTCACGAGAGTCCCAACAGTGCCGGCAGCTCCGCCATTCGCCTGAAGGGCCTGGCGCCGAGGGATTCCAGCAACGACCCATCCGACTGCGGTCCTCCCACGTAGGCGAATACCGCCATGCGGGCGGCAATTCCCGCGCGCACTCCTGTTGGAGTGTCCTCGACAACGGCGCAGCGCTCGGGCGGGAAGCCCATCTTGCGCGCCGCATGAAGATAGATGTCGGGCGCGGGTTTCGGATTTTCCACTTCGGCCGCCGAGAACAGGCGTCCCGCGACGAACGGCATGAGCCCCGCCGCCTCGAGGCCCAGGCGCATGTGCAGGGGTTCTCCGTTGGAAGCGACGCAGTACGGGATCGACAGCGATCGCAGCAGCTCGGGGACTCCCTGCACCGGACCGACATCGCGAGCCAGCGCCTCGTGAAACACGTCATCCCATTGCGCCCCGAAATCCGCCGGCAGCGGCGCGCCGCGCATTTCGCCCGCCATCGCGATGCAGGTGTCGCGGGAGCGGCCCACGAAGGCGCGCATCACCTCTTCGGGGGTCATGGCGATACCCACCGTCGCCAACCGGTCGGCGAGCACGCGGTTAGCAATCGGCTCGGAGTCGATGAGCACTCCATCGCAGTCGAAGATGATCAGCGCGAAACTCAATTCCGGTAGCTGCGCATGATTCGCGACGCTTCGGCCTGCGAGTCCTTCATCGCCTGCTCCGGCGTCTTCGCGCCACCCGGTAGTTCTCGCGGCTCATTTGATGCGCGCCGGATCCACCACCTTGGGCTCCTTCACGATCACTTCCCCGATGGACTCGTTCAACGCGCGTGCGCTGGCGCGCTCGATGAACTTTTGCACCATCGCGGCGAGTTGCTCCACCGGGATCGACTTCGCCACGTCGATGGCAGCCGAGTTGGGATCGTAGAGGCGCTGGAAGTCGTAGCGCTCGCGGGTTTCCAGCACCTGCATCGTCTTCGCGTCGATGATCCACACCTGCGCGTAGAAATACGGTGCGATGTACACGTTGGAACGCGATTTCTCGCCCTCGGGCGAGACCGTGTCCGGGTCGACCGTGGCGCCCACCTCCAGGTCGAGGTTGCCGCGCAGGCCGCGCCCGAGCGGCTGCACGTAGACGCCGATGCCGTGCAGCTTGGTGCCCATGCCTTCGCGCGCGGCGCCGAGGAAGCGCGGCGTGACGAGGATGATGCGGTCCCAGTCCTTGCGATCCGGCATGCGCGCGAGCGCCGCCAGCGCGCGCTCGGGCACCACGTCGCCGCGCTTGTAGGGCAGTACGTCGCGAACCTCGGTGGGCGCGAGGCGCAGGTAGACCCGCTTGGCGTCGGGATCCTCCTGCAGGATCGCGCGCTCCAGGCCGCGCAGCACGGCCGTGTCGACGGTCGAATCCGGCACGGGCAACGTATTGCGGTAGTACGGCTCGAAGTTCGAGCCCACCTGCAGGCGCTGGCGCACGTAGCTGATCTCCGAGCCCACCGCGGAGATCAGCGCATAGACCTTCGGCTTCGCATCGGCATCGGCGTGCGCGGCGCACGCCAACGTCACGGAGCAAGCCAGCAGTATCCATCGGATGGCGTTCATGTCACTTGTACGGGCGCAGGACGCGGGCCGCTTCCGCTTGCGAGTCCTTCATCGCCTGCTCCGGCGTCTTCGCACCGGTGAGCGCCGCCTGGATGCCGTCGTTCAGCGCCTTGGTGACTCGCTGGTTGTCGTGGGTGGAAAGCTCCGCGACGGAGAATTCCAGCTGGTCGCGCGCGACGGCGGCGACCGGGAAGCCCTTCACGTAGTCCGCCATCTTCGCGGTCGTCCACGCGTCGGGACGCACCGCGACATAGCCCGTGTCGATGCCCCACTGCGCGGCGCGCTCGGGCTGCGTCATCCATTTCGCGAATTTCACGGCCGCGAGCTGCTGCTCCTTCGGCGCCTTCTTGAAGACGTAGAAGTTGCCCCCGCCCGTGGGGGAGCCGCGGCGCTTGGCGGCCGGCAGCATCGCGACGCCGAAGTCGAACTTGGCGTTCGCCCTCACGTTGGTGAGATTGCCGGTGGTGGTCCACATCATCGCGATCTTCTTCTCGAAGAAATCCTTCGGCGTCGTGCCCCACTCGACCACGCCCGTGGGCATCACCTTGTGCTTGCGGCCGAGGTCCACCCAGAAGGCGAGGGCCTCGATCACCGCGGGCTTGTCGAAGTAGGTCTCGGTGCCCGCGGAATTCATGAGCTCCACGCCGTTGGGCGTCGTGAGGCCCTGGAAGAGCCAGTACGGAAACCCCGACGACGCGATCTGCACGCCGTACTGCGTGACGTTGCCCGAGGAATCGCGCTTCGTGAGCTTCTGCGCGTCCTCGAGCATCTCCGTCCAGGTCGCGGGCGGGCGGCTCGGATCGAGGCCCGCTTCCTTGAAGAGCTCCTTGTTCCAGTAAAGGACGTTCGTCGAGCGCTGGAAGGGAATCCCCCAGGTCTTGCCGCCCGTCTGGCTGTTGGCCATGAAGGCGGGATAGAAGCTCTTGATCCACGCCTTGTCGTCGGCGCTCGCGGCGAGCTCGTCGAACGGCACGATCGCGTCCTCGTCGATCAGCGTGAACATGTCGGTGGACAGGAGGATCGCCGTGGTCGGAGGCGTCCCCGCCTTGTTCGCGGTGATCGCCTTCACGATCGTCTCCTGGTAGGTCCCCGCGTAGATGGGCTTCACCTTGATGCCGGGATTGTCCTTCTCGAAGTCCGCGGTCATCTGGTCGATGGTCTTGGTGATGGGCCCGCCCACCGCGACCGGGTAGTAGAACGAGATCTCGGTTTCGGCCGCGGCGCCGAGCGCCAGCGCGGCGCAGGCCGCGATCAACATCCGCCAGGTTCTTTTCATGGTTTTCTTCCTCCGGTTTGTGCATCGAAATGATGTTCGTGGGCCGCATCCCAGGCAAGGCGCACGGCGTCGCCTTTCTTCACCCGGGCATGGCCCGGAACGCGCACCAGGATCGAGTCCGCGCCAGCCTTCGCTGCGACGAGCGAGTCGGCGCCGAGATACTCGGTGGATTCGACGCTCGCTTCGAGGCCTTCGGCGGCGAGGCGCATGTCCTCGGGGCGAACGCCGGTGAGGGTGCCGGTGCCGTTCATCGCGAATAGATTCATCGGCGGCGCGCCGATGAAGCCCGCGGTGAAGGCGCTCGCCGGCCGCGCGTAGAGATCCTCGGGCGATCCGACCTGCTCGATGCGCCCGTTGCGCAGCAGCACCACGCGGTCGGCCATCGTCATCGCCTCGGTCTGGTCGTGGGTGACGTACACCATCGTGATGCCGAGGCGCTGCTGCAGCGATCGGATCTCGCGGCGCATTTCGCCCCGCAACTGCGCGTCGAGATTCGACAGCGGCTCGTCCATGAGGCAGACGGGCGCCTCGGCGACCAGGGCGCGGCCGAGCGCCACGCGCTGCTGCTGGCCGCCGGAAAGCTGCGAGGGCTTGCGCGCGAGGAGCGGCATGAGCCCGAGCATCTCGGCCACGCGTTTCAGTTTCGCGTCACGCCCGGCGACCTTGCGCACCCGCAGGCCGAAGACGATGTTCTCGGCGACCGTGAGGTGCGGGAAGAGCGCGTAGGACTGGAACACCATCGAGATCCCGCGTTGGGCGGGCGCAAGGCGGGTGACGTCGCGCTCGCCGATGCGGATGATTCCCGCGGTGGGCGTGTCGAGGCCCGCGATGAGCCTCAGGGTCGTCGACTTGCCGCAGCCGGAGGGACCCAGCAGGACCACGAACGAGCCCGGCTCGGCCGAGAAGGTGATCCCGTCCAG
>JADGRS010000300.1 GCA_017880705.1 Burkholderiales bacterium | reverse complement strand
TGAAGAAGATCATGGTCGCGAGGAGCACCCACCCGATCACGTCCTTGTGGTTGAGGAAGTTCGCGAGCTCGTCGACGATCGGCTTCGACTGTCCCGGCACCAGCCATTCGAGGTAGCGGCCGAGGGCTTCCAGGAGCTGCGCGGGGTCGATCCAGTGCGCGAGCGCGATCGCGATGAGGATCATGAGGGGGACGAGCGAAAGGAGCGCGTAGTAGGCGACCGCGCCCGCCAGGAGCAGGCCCTGGTTCGCCTTGAAGGCCTTCAGCGTCTGCAGCGTGAACGCGCCCGGATGGGCGAGTATCTTGCGGGCCTGCGGAGGGAAGAGGCGCATCGGCTGCGTGGATGCGAGGGCGCGCTCGATTCCCCGCGCTCAGTCGCTGGGCCCGGCGTAATTCAGGAACTGCTCCGGGCTCACGCGGATCGCCGCGCCCGTGGGGCAGGCGCGCACGCACGCCGCGCCGCCCGCCAGGTCCTTGCACATGTCGCACTTCACCGCCTTCTTCGGGACCTCTTTCGACTTCACCTTGGGCTCCATGCCGGGCTCCGGCCCCATGCCGAGGGCCAGCCACGACCAGAGGCTCGGGCGCTGCCGATTCGGATCGACCGCCGCGAGCTGGATCACGCCATACGGGCAGTTTCGCTCGCAATTGCCGCACCCGATGCAGGTGTCGTTGATGAAGACCTCCCCTTCGGCCGAGCGATGGATCGCATCGGGAGGACATTCCTTCATGCAGTGCGGATGCTCGCAATGCCGGCACGAGGTCGGCACGTGGATCTGCGCGAAGGTCGGCCCCGCCTCGCGATTGAGGCGCGAGTTGCCGTCGTGGGTATCGGCGCACGCCTTCTCGCAGTTGTTGCAGCGCACGCACAGCGACTCGTCGATGAGGAGGACGTCGGTCGCCTCCCCCACGCCTTGCTGCATGAGGAAGCCGATGATGTTGCCCGGATCCGGGCGCGCCTCCATCGCCGCGTTGATGCGCAGCCGCTCGAGGAAGAGCCTCTCCATCTCCTCGCGCCACTTCGGGTTGCGCGCGAGCACGCGCTGGAAGGTGACCGCGTTGAGGATGAGGGCTTCGGTCGTCACCGCGGCCTTGACAGTCGCCATGCGCGGGGAATTCGACAGGAGCGCCATCTCGCCCACGTAGTTGCCGGCGGCGAGGTACGAGAGGACCACCTCGCGCCCCGCGATCACTCGCGAGATGGTCACCGAGCCGCGGCGGATGAGGTACAGCCCGTCGGGCGCGTCGCCCTCCTTGAAGAGCGCCTCGCCCCCGCCGTAGCTCTTCACCTGCACGCCGTCGGCGAGGAGCTCGTCGAGCTCGGTTTCGGGAAGCATCGGCGCGAGGTAGGCGCGCACCGCGCGCTTGAGGAACTTCTCGTCGACCTTCTTGCGGATCGACTCGACCGACGCGATGAGCTTCAGCATCGCGCGCCGCGGCGCCTCGATGAGGACGCAGTCGGGTCCCGCTTTCACGGTGCTCGAGCGCCGTCGCCCCGAGATGAGGCCGAGCTCGCCGAAGAATTCACCGGGCCCCAGCGGGAACCAGCTCGACGGCTCGCCCTCGCGCAGGACTTCCACCTTCACTTCCCCGGAAACGACCATGAAGAACGAGTTGGTGTAGTCGTTGCGCAGGAAGACGACGTCGCCTTCCGCGGGAGTGGCGAGCTCGCTCTCGAGCATGAACTCGCGCAGCTGCAGGCGGTTGATCCCCTCGAGGAGCGGCACGTTGGCCTGGATCACGTCGAGCACCTGCGAGACCGTCTTGCGGCGCGAGAAGTTCGCGAACTTCTTCGCGAGGAGGGGCTCGTCGGCCGGGGCCACGGTCCTGCCGAGCGCGAACTCCACGGCCTCGTAGCCCTGGTTCATCGCCTGCTTGATGAGCGGATAGCCGCCGAGCGCGCCGATGATGTAGAGGCCCTTCACGTTCGACTCGTAGGTGTCGGAAAGCGCGGGGACCGAGTTCGGATCCTTGCTCGGGAACTGCACGCCGAAGCTTTCCACGAGCTTTCTTGGCGGCGTCGCGCCCAGGCGCGCGATGATGCGGTTGCAATCGATGAGGTCGGGGCCGTCGGGCGTCTTCACGCTGAAGGCGAGCGGCGGATCGCCGCTCCCGCGCTCGACCTTCGTCGCCGAGGTGCCGTAGCGGCAATCGATTCGGCCCTCCTTGATCGCCTTCAGCACGAGCGAGAGGTTGCCTTCCTTGCAGCGCGCGAATTCCTCGTTGCGGTTGATGAGGATCACGCGGTTCCTGTCGGCCAGCGCGAGCGCGTTCTCGATCGCCGCGTCGCCCGCCCCGACCACGACGATCGTCTCGTCCACGTATTCGTCGGGATCGTCGAGCTGGTACTGCACGCCTTCGAGGTCCTCGCCGGGGACGCCGAGCTTCCTCAGGTTGCCCTGCACGCCGATCGCGAGGATCACCTTGCGGCAGAGGAAGGAATCTCCCGAGCGCGTCTGCACTTCGAAACCGCGGTCCTTGCCCTGAATCGCCGTCACGTCGCAACCATGGCGGATGTTGAGTCCCTTCGCCGCGACCTCGCTCGCCCAGGTGCCGAGGACCACCTCGCGCTTGCCCGCGCCGAACGTGAGCGCGCTGCGTAACGGCAGGACCTGCGGCTCCGCCATGACGTGCTTGCCCTTCTGGTACTTGTGGATCGTGTTCGAAAGGTGCGGCTCGGCCTCGATCAGCACGTGCGCGACGCCGAGCTCGGCGGCGTGCGCGGCCGCGGACAGCCCCGCCGGCCCCGAGCCCAGGATGCCGATGTCGTACCAGCGGAATTCGGTGCGTTGATCGAAAGCTGTCATCTACGGAATCGTCCTTCCCAGAGCGTCAAGGGCCGCCTCGAAACGATCCGGGCGGAACTTCTCGTCATCCTTCACCGTTGCGTAGAGCCTGTCGAGCGCCTCGGCCGCCGCGCGCGCGCCCTTCAGCTCGCCCCGCCTCGAGAGGTAGCCCATGAGGCTCCCGATCGCCATTGTCGCCTGCTCCGCGCCCGAATAGTCGCGGTATCGCCCGTTCAGTCCGTCGGCGACGAGCCCGGTGAGCATCGCGCGAAGGTCGTCGCCGGTGAAGGCGCGACGCGCCAGCTGGCGCACGATGCCGTCGAGGGATGCGCGGAGCACGCGCGCGGCTTCCAGCGGATCGCCGCCGTCTCCCGCCACCGCCCTGTGAAGGTCGTTCACGCGCTGCGCGAACTCGTTCGCCTCGTCGCCGGGCAGCGTGCGGCGCACGATCTGGCGCAGCATGAGCAGGTTCGAATCGTTGAGCCGGATGCGTCCCGGGCTCGTGCCGGAGCGCGGCGACCAGCGCAGGTCCGTCATCGAATGGTGGCACGCGTGGCAGTCGAACACGACGAGCTCGGGGAAGAGGCCGTCGCGGCTGCGCTTCGGATCGAGCATCACGTCGAGGAGCTCGGCGGCGGCGAGCGCCTGGCCGACGGCCCAGACGCGCGCCGGGTCCCAGGCGCCCTTGCGCTTCTGCCAGTCGGCGTCGGCGACGAAATGCGCCGGCTGGGTCTGCGAGAACGTGTCGAGCTCGAAGCTGATTCGCGGATGCCCCGCGCCCATCATCCGGTGCGTCACGAACCGGTCCTGGTTGCCGAAGTGGCAGGACAGGCACAACTTCGCCTGGGCCACCGGATCGCTCGTGGGATAGAGGCCGTGGGCCAGGTTGTCGGCGTGAGTCGCGTCGGGCGCCACGTGCGAGCGAATCCACGGCTCCGACGGCCCGTGGCACGCCTCGCAGCTCACGCCGTCGGCGACCTTGAAGCGTTCGCCGCGCTGCGCCGGCGGCGGATTGTATGCGTGGCAATCGAGGCAGAGCTTCGCCTGGTGCGCGGGCTCCTTCAATCCAAGGTTCTGCGCGATGCGCTTCGAGCGCTCGTTGAAGAGGACCTGGTACGCCCGGGTCGCGTGCTTGTCGACGCGTGACCACGTGATGTACTCATTCTGCAGGATGTTCGAGTCCTTCCAGGACGAGGCCGACCCGTGGCAGAGGCTGCTCGCGCAATTCACCACGCCGAGATTCATCGCCTTCGTCTCGTAGGGAAGCGTCTGTGCGGAGGCGGCGAGCGCAAGCGTCATTCCCGCGAATGCGGAGATCCATCCAAGGCGCTCTCGCGAAAACGTCGATGTCATTTGTCCGCCACGGTCCATACGCTGCCATCCGGATTCTGGTACATGCGCCGCATCTCGTCACGCGTGAACGGCCGTGAGCCGATGCGGCCGAAAACGGCGATCTGCCCGCCGGTCTCGTCGACGGCGCGATCGCGGTCGAGGCCCTTGGCTAGCGCCGTGGCGGGTGATGCCGTCTCGCGCCACGCGATGAGGCTCGGGCGCGGCTCGGGGGTGAAGCCGTAGAAGCGCGGCTGCGTGTCGGGCGCGGTGAGCTGGATCACCTTCAGGCCGTTCCTGCCGT
>JADGRS010000299.1 GCA_017880705.1 Burkholderiales bacterium | reverse complement strand
TCATGGCGCTGCTCGCATTCCGGGCGTGGTGCTACCGGGGCGCGGGCCCGGCGCGAGCGTGACGCTCATGGGAACGAGGGAAGTGTCGCCTATAATCGGGGTTTTGAAAACGCTTCCCCGCTGATGTCGACCTTCCAGCAGCTGGTCCTGAGGCTCCAGGACTACTGGGACCAGAAGGGCTGCGCCATTCTCCAGCCCTACGACATGGAAGTGGGCGCGGGCACTTCGCACACGGCGACTTTCCTGCGCGCGCTCGGCCCAGAGCCGTGGCGCGCCGCCTACGTCCAGCCTTCTCGCCGGCCCAAGGACGGGCGCTATGGCGAGAACCCGAACCGCCTGCAGCACTACTACCAATTCCAGGTGGTGCTGAAGCCCTCGCCGCCGGAGATCCTCGATCTCTACCTCGGCTCGCTCGAAGCGATCGGCTTCGACCTTGCGAAGAACGACGTTCGCTTCGTCGAGGATGACTGGGAGAATCCCACGCTCGGCGCGTGGGGACTCGGGTGGGAAGTGTGGCTGAACGGGATGGAAGTCACGCAGTTCACCTACTTCCAGCAGGTGGGCGGCCTCGACTGCAAGCCCATCACGGGCGAGATCACCTATGGGCTGGAGCGCCTCGCGATGTACCTGCAGGGCGTGGAGAACGTCTTCGACCTCGTGTGGACCGAGTGGAAGGACCCGTCGGGAAGGATGCATCGCCTCACGTATCGCGACGTCTTCCACCAGAACGAGGTCGAGCAGTCGGCGTACAACTTCGAGGAATCCGACCCCGCCGCCCTGTTCCGTCATTTCGGCGATCACGAGTCGACCGCGAAACGGCTCATGGATGCGCATCTCGCGCTTCCCGCCTACGAGCAGGTGCTCAAGGCGGCGCACACGTTCAACCTGCTCGATGCGCGCGGCGCCATCTCGGTGACGGAGCGCATGGCGTACATCGGGCGCATACGCAACCTGGCCAAGGCGGTGGCGCAGAGCTACTACGAGTCGCGCGAGCGTCTCGGCTTTCCGATGCTCCCCCGCGAGAACGCGTGATGGACGCCACGCTCCTGGTCGAGCTCTTCTGCGAAGAGCTGCCGCCCAAGGCGCTGAAGCGCCTGGGCGACGCGTTCACCGAAGGCCTTCACCGAGGCCTTGCGAAGCGCGAGATGCTCGGCGCGGATAGCGCCGCGCGCGCCTTCGCGACGCCGCGCCGTCTCGCGGCGTCGATCACCCGCGTGAAGAGCGCATCGGCGCCGCGCGCCGTGCAGGTGAAGCTCATGCCGGCCGCGGTCGGGCTCGACGGTGCAGGCCGTCCCACGCCCGCATTGCTGAAGAAGCTCGAAGCGGCGGGCGTCTCGGGCACCGACGTGTCGAAGCTGCAGCGGCGCCTCGACGGCAAGGCCGAGATGCTCTTCGCCGACACGACAACTCCCGCCATGCCGCTCGCCCAAGCCCTGCAGGGCGCGCTCGACGAGGCGATCGCCGGCCTGCCGATTCCGAAGGTGATGAGCTACCAGCTCGCCGACGGCGAGACCACCGTGCAGTTCGTGCGGCCCGCCCACGGCCTGGTCGCGCTCCACGGCGGCGAAGTGGTCGGCGTGACGGCCCTCGGCCTCGCTTCGGGGCGCACGACTCACGGGCACCGCTTCCAGGGCGCGCGCGACATCGAGCTCGCCGACGCCGACGCCTACGAGTCTTCCCTGGAGCGCGAGGGCCGCGTAGTCGCCTCGTTCGGCGCACGCCGGGCCGAGATCGCGCGGCGGCTCGAGGAGAAGGGCCGCGCGCTCTCGCCGGGTTTCGTGCCGCCTGAAGCCTTGCTCGACGAGGTCACGGGTCTCGTGGAGTGGCCCGCGGTCTACGTCGGATCCTTCGAGGAGGCATTCCTCGCGGTGCCGCAGGAATGCCTCGTCCTCACGATGCAGCAGAACCAGAAGTATTTTCCGCTCGCGGGACCCGACGGCAAGCTCCTCGCGAAATTCCTCGTCGTGTCGAACCTGCGGCTCGACGACCCCGCGAACATCGTGCAGGGCAACGAGCGCGTGGTGCGCCCGCGGCTCGCCGATGCGCGCTTCTTCTTCGAGACCGACAAGAAGGTGAAGCTCGCCGACCGCGTGCCGCAGCTCGCGTCGAGGACGTATCACAACAAGCTCGGCACGGACCTGGAGCGCGTCGAGCGCTTGCGAAAGCTTGCGAGCCGCATCCAGTCGATGCTGCCGCGAGGCGAGAAGGGGCGCCCTTACGCGGATCGCGCCGCGCTCCTCGCGAAGGCCGATCTCGTCACGTTGATGGTCGGCGAGTTTCCGGAGCTTCAGGGGATCATGGGGAAGTACTACGCCGAGGCCGATGGCGAGGAGCCTTCCGTCGTGCGAGCGATCGAGCAGCACTACTGGCCGCGTTTTTCCGGAGACCAGCTTCCCGTCGGCGACGTGAGCATCGCGGTCGCCCTGGCCGACAAGCTGGAAGCGATCGCGGGAATGTTCGGAATCGGCCAGCAACCCACGGGGGACAAGGATCCGTTCGCGCTGCGCCGGCATGCGATCGGGATCATTCGCATCCTCGTCGAAGGCGGGTTCGACCTCGCGCTCGACGTCCTGGTGAGCTACGCGTTCGAGGTCTTTCCGCGGGGAATGATCGGCGACGCGCACACCGACGTGCAGGTTTTCGTCCACGAGCGGCTCAGGGGCTATCTGCGCGAGCAGGGGTATTCCGCCAACGAGGTGGAATCGGTGCTGTCGATGAATCCGGTGCGGCTCAGCCCGATTCCGAGGCAGCTCGCGGCGGTTCGCGATTTCATGAAGTTGCCCGAAGCGGAAAGCCTGGTCGCTGCCAACAAGCGGGTGGCCAACATACTTCGGCAGGCCTCAGGCAAAGGTGAATCGTTTGCCAATGCCGACTCCAACGTGCTGAAGGAGCCCGCCGAGCTGCAACTATTCAACAGTCTCGCAACGGCTTCACGGGCCGCGCAATCGCTGTTCGACAAGGAGGATTACAGCGGCTACCTCACCGCCTTCGCGATGCTCAAAGGTCCCATCGACAAGTTCTTCGAGGACGTGATGGTGATGGTGGAGGATCCCCTTCTGCGCAAGAATCGGCTGGCCCTGCTTTCCGACTTGCGGCAAGCCATGAATCGCGTTGCAGATATTTCCAAGCTGGCGTCGTGAGGACATGAAGCTCGCGATTCTCGACCGTGACGGTGTCATCAACTACGACAGCGACAATTACATCAAGTCGCCGGCGGAGTGGCGGCCCATTCCCGGCTCGATCGAGGCGATCGCGCGCTTGAACCAGAACGGCTTCCGCATCGCGGTCGCGACCAACCAGTCGGGCATCGGGCGAGGCCTGTTCGACATGGCGACCCTGAACGCGATCAACGACAAGATGATGGAGCTCGTCTTCCGCCAGGGCGGGCGCATCGATGCGCTCTTCTTCTGCCCGCACACCGCCGTCGAGGAGTGCGCGTGCCGCAAGCCCCGCACCGGCATGCTCGAGGAGATCGCGGCACGCTTCCACACCGAGCTGAAGGGCGTTCCCGCGATCGGCGACAGCCTGAAGGACCTTCAGGCCGCGGAGAGCGTCGGCGCGCAGCCGATCCTCGTGCTCACCGGCAAGGGAAAGATGACGAGGGAGGCCGGCGGTATGCCGAAGAAGACCCTCGTCTTCGAGGATCTCGCCGAGGCGAGCCGCCACCTCATCGGGCACCCGTGACGACGCTTCGGTCGGTCCTCTTCCTCGTCGGAGCGCTCGCGATCACGGTGCCGTTCGGCTTCCTCGTTCCGCTCGGGCGCCTCTTCGGCAGCGAGCCGCCGTTCACGCTCGCCCGCCTCTACACGCAGGTCATGCTCGCGTGGGTCCGGGCGAGCCTCGGCATCAAGCACGAGGTGAGCGGCTGGGAGCACGTGCCGAAGTTTCCCGTCATCATCATGTCGAAGCACCAGTCGGCGTGGGAGACCATGTTCATCGATAGCGCGTTTCCGTCGCAGTGCTGGATCGTGAAGAGGGAGCTGCAGTGGCTTCCCTTCGTGGGCTGGGGCCTCATCGCGATCCGCGCCATCGCGATCGACCGCAGGAGCGGCAGCAGCGCCCGCGAGCAGATCGTCGAGCAGGGCGCCGAGCGCTTGAAGGAAGGCCATTGGGTCACGATCTTCCCCGAGGGCACGCGCGTGGCGCCGGGAAAGGTCGGCCGCTACGGGGTCGGCGGCGCGCTGCTTGCGACGCGCACGGGAACGCCCATTCTTCCCATCGCGCACAACGCGGGAGAGTATTGGCCGCGCTACGCTTTCAGGAAGAGGCCCGGCACCGTGAAGGTCGTGATCGGCCCTCTCATCGAGACCAAGGGACGCGACGTGATCTCGGTCAACAACGACGTGCAGAACTGGATCGAGGGCCAGATGCGCGCGATCTCGCCGGAACGCTATGCCGTGTCGTGAGCTCGTCTCGCGCGACCAACGCAG
>JADGRS010000039.1 GCA_017880705.1 Burkholderiales bacterium | reverse complement strand
ATCGCCGGAACCGCGACGAGCTTCACGGCGAGCCACCACGAGTGCGCTCCCACCGAGCCCTGGCCGCGCTCGACGCGCATCGCCGCGCCCACCGAGAGAAGCCCCGCGGGCAGCGCGCTCACGGCGAGGAGGTTGAGCGTCTGGTCGGCGAATCCCGGCAGCGGCAATCCGGCCGCGTTCCACGCGAGGCCCGCGAGGGACGACATCAGCAGCGGGTGCGTCCCCAGCTCGTAGATGAAGCCGCGCTTGCCATGGGAGGCCAGCATGGCGACGGCGAGGAAATTCGCGAGCGGGATCATCACGCCGAGCAGGAGCGCGGCGAGCGCCACGCCGGCGTTGCCGAAAAGGCTTCCCGCGATCGCGAGCCCCACGTAGGTGTTGAAACGGTAGCCGCACTGCGAGCCCGTCGCGAGGAGCTTGCGGCCGAGCTTGAAGAGCGGGCCCGGGGCGAGCGACAGCACGAATCCCGCGAAAGTGAAGGCGAGGGCGGACACCACCAGCAATCCGGTCGCCGCGAAGTCGATGCTCGCGATCGCGAGCGAGCGGAACAGCAGCGCCGGAAAGAGCACGTAGTAGACGAGCCTTTCGAGCCCGTCCCAGAATCCGCGGCCGAAATCGAAACGGCGCGCGAGCGCGAGGCCGATCACGATCAGCACGAAGTTCGGCAGGATGAGAAGCGCGGTCTGCATTGCGGGCCCGCGAAACGATAACATGCAGGTTTTAGGCGGAGCCCAGGCAATGATTCATTTCGTGGTCCACGACGAGAACGATTCGGTCGGCGTCGTCGTGGTGGAAGGCGTGAAGGCTGGCCAGGAGCTCACCGGCTGGATCATGGACCAGGACAAGGACCTCAGGGTGAAGGCCGCATCCGACATTCCCATCGGCCATAAGCTCGCGATCAGGGCGCTCGCCAAGGATTCGACGGTCATCAAGTACGGTGTGGACATCGGGCGCGTCGTGGCGCCAATCCAGGTGGGCGAGCACGCGCACGTTCACAACATCAAGACGAAGCGGTGGTGAAGAACGTGGTCGCGAATGCGCCGTCAAGGAGATAGAGAAATGGATCTGGGCAAATCGACATTCCGGGGATACAAGAGGGAAAACGGCCGCATCGGCGTGCGCAACCACGTGATCATCCTTCCCGTGGACGATCTCTCGAACGCCGCGTGCGAGGCGGTCGCGAACAACATCAAGGGCGCGATGGCGATCCCCCATCCGTACGGGCGATTGCAGTTCGGCGCGGATCTCGACCTGCATTTCCGCACGCTCATCGGCACGGGCTCCAACCCGAACGTGGCCGCGGTCGTCGTCATCGGCATCGAAGACCAGTGGGCGAAGAAGGTCGCCGACGGCATCGCCCTCACCGGCAAGCCCGTGTCGTTCTTCGGCATCGAGCAGCACGGCGACCACGACACGATCATGCGCGCCTCCAAGGTCGCGAAGGAATACGTCCAATGGGCGAGCGAGCGCGTCCGCGAGGAGCGCCCCCTGAAGGACCTGTGGGTCTCGACCAAGTGCGGCGAGTCGGACACGACTTCCGGGTGCGGCGCCAATCCGACCGTCGGCAACGCGTTCGACAAGCTCTACCCGCACGGCGTGACGCTCGCGTTCGGCGAGACCACGGAGCTCACCGGCGGGGAGCACTTGGTGGCCGCGCGCTGCCGCAACGACGCGGTGCGCAAGAAGTTCCAGTTCTTCTTCGACCGCTACCAGGAAGTCATCGAGCGCCACAAGACGAGCGACCTGTCGGACTCGCAGCCCACCAAGGGCAACATCGAGGGCGGCCTCACCACCATCGAGGAGAAGGCGCTCGGCAACATCCAGAAGATCGGCCGCAAGTGCGTGGTGGACGGCGCCATCGACAAGGCCGAGGTGCCCGCGGGTCCGGGCCTCTGGTTCATGGATTCGTCCTCGGCCGCCGCCGAGATGCTGACGCTTCTCGGGGCCGCGGGCTTCGCGGTGCACTTCTTCCCGACGGGCCAGGGCAACGTGATCGGCAATCCGATCCTGCCGGTGATCAAGCTGTGCGCCAACCCGCGCACCGTGCGCACGATGAGCGAGCACATCGACGTCGACGTGTCGGGGCTGCTGCGCAGGGAAATGACGCCCGACCAGGCGGGCGACGCGCTCCTCGACTGCATGTTCCGCACCGCCAACGGCCGCCTCACCGCCGCCGAGGCGCTCGGCCATCGCGAGTTCGTGCTGACGCGCCTCTACGAGAGCGCTTGAGCGCCGGCGTGATCACGCATGTGGCGTGGCCGGGCCTCGCGGTCGCGGCGGTGGTGGCGATCGCGGCGACGTTCCTGTCGGTGCACTACGGAGCGTCGGCGATGCTTTTCGCGCTGCTGCTCGGCATGGCGCTCAACTTCCTCGCGGAAGAGGGCCGCTGCCTGCCCGGAATCCAGATGGCGTCGACCACGGTGCTGCGCGCGGGCGTGGCGCTTCTCGGCCTGCGCATCACGATCGCGCAGGTCCAGGCCCTCGGATGGCACACGATTCTCCTCGTCGTCGGCACGGTCGCGCTTACGATCGCCGTTGGAATACTGGTCGCGAAGGCCCTCGGCCTCGGGGCGGCCCTGGGCACGCTCACCGGCGGCGCCGTCGCCATCTGCGGAGCGTCCGCCGCGCTCGCCATCGCATCGATCCTTCCCAAGCACAAGAACGCCGAGCGCGACGCGAGCTTCACGGTGATCGGCGTGACGACGCTCTCCACCATCGCGATGATCGTGTATCCGATCGTCGTCGCGGCCCTCGGGCTCGACCATCGCGCCGCCGGCATCTTCCTCGGCGGCACCATCCACGACGTGGCGCAGGTCGTCGGCGCCGGCTACACCCTTTCCCAGGAAACGGGCGATACCGCGACGATCGTAAAGCTCCTGCGCGTCGCGATGCTGCTCCCGGTGTGCCTCGCGATCGGCCTCGCCCTTCACGTGCGCGGCGCAGCCGCGGCGCACGCGGCGCCGGTGCTGCCGTGGTTCGCCGTTGTGTTCGCGGCCTTCGTCGCCGTGACGAGCATCGGGTGGATTCCCGCGCAGGCGATCGAGGCGGGCTCCGTCGTCTCGCGCTGGTGCCTGGTGACCGCCATCGCCGCGATCGGCATGAAGACATCGCTCAAGTCGCTGGTGGACATGGGGTTGAAGTCCGTGATGCTGGTCGTGGCCGAGACCGTGTTCCTCGCGGCGCTCGTCCTGGGAGTTCTCGCGTGGAAGTGAACGAGCTGCGCGTGAACGTCTGGCGCGGCGGGGCGGACGGACGCTTCCAGCAGTTCGCCGTCCCGCGGCGCGCGAGCCAGACCGTGCTCGACGTGGTGACCTACATCCAGCGCCGCCTCGACCCCACGCTCGCCTACCGCTTCGCCTGCCGCGTCGGCATGTGCGGCTCGTGCGCGATGACGGTGAACGGGGCGCCGCGCTGGACGTGCCGCACGCACGTCGACCGGGTGGCGCGCGACGGGGCGCTCGAGATCGCGCCGCTCGCCAACATGCCCGTGGTTCGCGACCTCGTCGCCGACATGCGCGAGTTCTTTGACAAGTGGGCGAAGGCGAGGGGACAGTTCACGCCTACCCGCACGCGCGCCGACGAGTTCGCCGTCGTGAAGCCCGCTTCGCGGCAGCGCATGGAAGCCGATGCCGGAATCGAGTGCATCGGCTGCGGCGTCTGCTACGCGGCCTGCGACGTCGTGAAGTGGAACCGCGACTACCTGGGGCCCGCGGCATTGAATCGCGCGTGGACGCTCGCGAACGACGCGCGCGACGGCGGGCAGAAGGCGCGTCTTCACGCGGTCGCGGGCGACGCGGGCTGCCATTCGTGCCACACGACGATGAGCTGCACCGAGCTATGCCCGAAGAAGCTCTCGCCGACACGCTCGATCTCCGGGCTCAAGCGCGCGACGCTCGCGATCGTGCTGCGCGGCGAGGACGGCGAATGAGCGCGCGGCGCGAGGCGCGGCTGTGGGTCGTGCAGCGCGCGAGCGCCGCCCTTCTCGCGTTCTGCGTCGCGGTGCACCTGGTCACGATCGTCTATGCGGTCCGCGGCGGGCTATCGGCGGCCGAGGTGTTGTCGCGCACCCGCGGAAACTTCGCGTGGATGGCGTTCTACGCGCTCTTCGTCTTCGCCGCCGCGGCGCACGGGTCGATCGGCCTTCGCACCGTCGCGATGGAGTGGCTCGGCTGGAAGAAATCCACCGCCGACCTCCTGATGTGGTTCGCCGCGAGCGGCCTCGCGGGCCTCGGGGCGCAGGCGGTGTACGCGGTGGTGCGCCCGTGAAGCCCGCGCGCAACCATCCGGCGTACTGGGCGTTCCTCGTGCATCGCGTCTCGGGGATCGCGCTGGCGCTGTTCCTGCCGCTGCACTTCTTCGTGCTCGGCCGCGCCATCGACGGGGAAGCGGCGCTCGACGGGTTCCTGCGCTGGAGCCACCGGCCGGCGGTGATCGCCGCCGAGTGGGTCCTCATCACGCTCCTCGCCGCCCATCTCGCGGGCGGCTTGAGGCTCCTCGCTCTCGAGTTCCTGCCGTGGCGCGACTGGCAGAAGACGCTCGCGGCGCTGGCCGCCGCATTCGCCCTGCTTGCCGGGCTCGCCTTCGCGCTGGCGCGATGAGCGTTATGCTTCCCGGGATCCACTCTTTCCGGGAGAAGTCGCCGATGAAGCGCTTGGCCTCACGCATCGTCCTTTTCGCATTGTTCGCGGCGGCGTCCCTCGTCGCGGTGGCGCAGCCGTGGCCCTCGAAGCCCGTGAGGATCATCGTGCCGTTCGCGGCCGGGGGCGCGACGGACGTGATCGCCCGGCTCCTCGGGCAGAAGCTCGGAGATGCCTGGGGATCGTCGGTCATCATCGAGGATCGCGCCGGCGCCGGAGGCAACATCGGCGCGGACGCCGCGGCGCATTCGCCGCCCGACGGCTATACGTTGTTCATGACCTCGGGCTCCATCGTCACCGCGAATCAATACATGTACAAGTCGCTCACCTACGATGCCGCGCGCGACCTCGTGCCCATCACGGGCGTGGCGACGGGGCCCCAGGTGGTCGTGGTGAACCCATCCTCGCCGTTCAAGGACCTGCGCGAGTTCATCGCGTACGCGAAGGCCAACCCGAAGAAGATCAACTTCGGGAGCGCCGGTTTCGGGACGCAGACGCACCTCGCCACCGAGAACTTCGCGTACGCCGCCGGCATCGACATGACGCACGTGCCCTACAAGGGCGAATCGACCGCGCTCACCGACCTCCTGGGCGGCCAGATCCAAATGGTGACGCCGAACCTGACAGCCGCGATCAGCTTCATCCAGCAGGGAAAGCTGCGCGCGCTGGCGGTCATGAGCCGGGAGCGCATTGCGCAGCTTCCCGACACGCCGACCGCCGCCGAATTCCTGCCGGGCTTCGAGAACGCGGGATGGTTCGCGCTGATGGCGCCGGCCGGGACGCCGCGCGAGGTGATCGACCGCGTCCACGGCGACGCGGCGAAGATCCTCCTTTCGGAAGACTTCCGCGCCAAGCTCGCGCAGCAGGGCATGACGCCGATGGCGACCACGCCCGCGGAGCTGGGCGCCCTCATCCGCGACGATTCCGCGCGGTGGGCGAAGGTGATCCGCGAAAGGGGCCTGCAGGCCAACTGATGAAGATCGATCCGGCGCAAGTCGAGGAGGTCGCGCGCGAGCTCTACGTTCGGGCGTTGAAGATATTGCCGCCGGACATCAAGCGGGGTTTCGCGCGCCTGGACGCAACCGAGACCGACGCCACGGCGAAGAAGGTGCTGGGGACGATGATCACCAACATCCGCGTCGCGGAGGAGACGGAAAACCTCCTCTGCCAGGACACCGGCATCCCGATCTACAACGTGACGATCGGGCGCGGCGTCGAGATCGCCGGCACGGAGCTGCGTGACGCCATTCGCCGCGGCTGCGAGCGCGCGACGCGCGAGCATCCGCTGCGCTCCTCCGTGGTCCATCCCATTACGCGCAGGAACGAGCACACCTCGTGCGGCGCGGGCGTGCCGCCGATCCACGTCGACTTCTGCGACGAGGAGCGCCTCGTGATCGAGATGATTCCCAAGGGCAGCGGATCGGAGAACAACTCGTGGCTCAAGATGGCGGTTCCCGCCGACGGCGTGAACGCCATCAAGACCTTCGTGATCGACTGCGTGCTCGAGGCGGGCGGCAAGACCTGCCCCCCCACGATCGTCGGTGTCGGCATCGGCGGGACCTCGGACCTGTGCATGGCTCTCGCCAAGCGCGCGGCGACCCGCCCGCTCGGGACTTCGTGCGCCGATCCCGAAGGCGCCGCGCTCGAGGCGAGCCTCACCGAGGCGGTGAACGGGCTCGGCGTGGGTCCCCAGGGCCTGGGCGGGGACTCGACCGCGTTCGCGGTCCACGTCGAGATCGCGGCGACGCACATCACGATGAACCCCGTCGCGGTGAACATGCAGTGCCACTCGGCGCGGCGCGCCTCGGCCTCGTTCACCCGGGCCGGCGTCGAGTACGGCTTCTAGGCGACATGCGATGACGCACCACGTCCTGCACATGCCCGTCAGCGAGGCGCAGGCGCGCGCGCTGAAGGTGGACGACACCGTCACCATCGAGGGCGCGCTCTTCGGCATTCGCGACGCCAACCAGATCGCGCTCTTCGACAAGGGGCGCACGACCCGCTTCGACATGCGCGGCCACGCGGCGATCCACACCGCGCCCAACGTGAGGAAGATTCCCCCGTCGAGCGAGCATCCGACGGGCTATGCCCCGATCTGCGTGGGCACCACCACGTCGGCGCGCATGGAGCGCTTCACGCGGCCCCTCATGGAGAAGCTGGGCGTGCGCATTCTCATCGGCAAGGGAGGGCTCGGTGCCGGCTCCCTCGCGGCCTTCGCCGAGCTGGGCGGGGCTTACCTCGCGATCATCGGGGGCACGGCGGCCCTCGAGACGACGTGGATCGAGGCGATCGAGGACGTGGACCTGGACGACCTGAACCCCGAATCCCTGTGGAAATTCCGCGTGAGGGGCTTCGGGCCCCTGCTGGTCGCGATGGACAGCCATGGGGGAAGCCTTTACGACGCCGTGGACCGCAAGGCGCGGGGGCGCCGGGCGAACACGCTGGCGCGATTGGGTGTCAAATGAGCACCCTTGGACCCGTGTTACGCGGGATGAGCCGCTGTCCTTTTCCACAAGGAATAAGGTAAACTCGCGCGTTTTGCAAATCGGCCAGGGGATTCGATCCGGCCAGGGGCTCGCCCCTCGCCGCCGCCCCCAATTTCAGGCGTGCCTCACGAGGGCATGCCCGCAACAGGCAGGACCCCGAACGGTGGTCTTCGCGCAGTCGAGGGAGGTCGCAGAGTGAACTACGCAGAGCGTGAGCGAAACCCGGTGAAGCACCTGCCGAGCATCGCCATGGTCGTCGCGCTGCACCTCGTGATCGGCTATGCGCTGATCAACGGACTCGCGCGCAGGGTGATCGAGGTCTTGAAGCCGCCGATCGAGACCAAGATCATCGAGGAGATCAAGAAGCCGCCGCCCGACGTGCCCCCGCCGCCGCCGCCCAAGCTCGCCGCGCCGCCGCCGCCGTTCATCCCCCCTCCCGAGATCAACATCCAGATCCCGCAGATCTCCCAGCAGGCGCCCACCATCACGACGGTGACGACCGCGCGGCCCCCGCCCGGGCCGCCGCCGGTGGTCCAGCCGCAAGCGCAGCCCGCCATCCGCAAGGAGTACAAGGCGAGCTATCGCGTCGAGCCCCAGTTCCCGCGCCAGGCGATCTCCCAGGGCCTGAGCGGCAACGTGGTCGCCTGGGTCCACGTGGCGCCGAACGGCACCGTCACCAACGTCGAGATCCGGTCGTCCACCAACCGCATCTTCGATCGCGAAGTGATCCGCGCGCTGTCGCAATGGAAATTCAACCCCGAGCCGGTGGGATTTACCGGTGAGTACGAAATCGTCTTCAACCTCAAGGACTGATGTCCAGGATTCACCAGCAATTGGAGAGCCAACAAATGAAATCCATCAAACGTCTGCCCGCATTGCTCGTCGCCGTCATCGTCGGCTTCGTGTCGGCGGCAGCGCTCCTCGCGGTGCCCGGAGCCGCCCATGCCCAGGCGGCGCAGGCCCCCGCCGCGGCTCCCGCGGCCGATGCGACTCCCGCTCCCGCCACGACCCCGGCGCCGCCCGCCGGCGCAGGCGTCGACGCCGGCTCGCAGAAGGAGATCATCGAGAACCCCTACGGCCTCGAGGCCCTGTGGAGGGGCGGCGACTTCGTGTCCCGCGGCACGCTCATCATCCTCATCATCATGTCGATGGGCTCGTGGTACATCATGTTCGTGAAGGTCTACGAGCAGGCCAAGATCTTCGGCCAGTACCGCCAGGTCCAGGCCAAGTTCTGGAACGCGGGCTCGATCCCGGAAGGCATCCAGCAGCTGAAGGACGGCACGCCCTACCGCTACATCGCGGAAAGCGGCGTCAAGTCCACGATGCACCACGAGGGCAAGCTCCTCGAGCAGATCGACCTGAACACCTGGGTCACGATGTCGCTGCAGCGCGCCGTCGAAAACGTGACCTCGCGGCTCCAGGACGGCCTCGCCTTTCTCGCGACCGTCGGCTCGACCTCTCCCTTCGTCGGCCTCTTCGGCACGGTGTGGGGCATCTACCACGCGCTGACCGCCATCGGCATCGCGGGCCAGGCCTCGATCGACAAGGTCGCGGGCCCCGTGGGCGAGGCGCTCATCATGACGGCCTTCGGCCTCGCGGTCGCGGTGCCGGCGGTGCTCGGCTACAACTGGCTCGTGCGCCGCAACAAGGTCGCGAACGAGCAGCTGCGCGCATTCGGCGCGGACCTGCACATGGTCCTCGTGAGCGGCGGCGGCACCACGAAACGCGCGCCCGCTGCGGCCGCGGCGAGATAACGCCATGGCAATGACCGTCGGCCAGGACGTCGCCGAGGGCGAGCAGGAGGTCATGGCCGCCATCAATACCACGCCGCTGGTGGACGTGATGCTGGTGCTGCTCATCATCTTCCTCATCACGATCCCGGCGATCGTGCAGCAGGTGCCGCTCGTGCTGCCGAAGGAGCGCAACGTCCCGACGCAGACCAAGCCCGAGAACATCGTCATCGCGGTGAACAAGGACGGCGACGTCTTCTGGGGCATGGAATACCTGAAGGATTCCAAGGCGCTCTTCGAGAAGCTGAAGAGGGTCGCGGTGATGGTGCCGCAGCCCGAGGTGCACATCCGCGCCGACTCCGAGGCGCGCTACGAGTCTATCGGCAAGGTGGTGGCCACCTGCCAGCGCGCGTCGATCCTCAAGATCGGCTTCATCACCGAGCCTCCCGAGCGCGCCCTCGCGGGCGGCTAGGCGAACGAGGAAACATGCAATGGCAATGAACGTAGGCAGTGGCGCAGGCGGCGATCCCGAGGTCATGGTCGACATCAACACGACGCCCTTGATCGACGTGATGCTGGTGCTCCTTATCATGCTGATCATCACGATCCCGATCCAGACGCACGCCGTGAAGCTCAACATGCCGGTGGGCAATCCGCCGCCCCCGCTGGAGCCGCCGGTGGTGGTCACGATCGAGGTGGACTTCGACGGCACGATCCTGTGGAACGGCGACCAGGTCGACCGTCCCACGCTCGACGCAAAGTTCACGAACGCGGCGGCGATGCCGGTGCAGCCCGAGTTCCACCTCCGCCCGAACAAGCTGGTCGCGTACAAGTACGTCGCGCACGTGATGGCCGCGGCGCAGCGCCTCGGCGTCACGAAGATCGGATTGATCGGCGCCGAGCAGTTCCTGGACTAGGAGATACGCAATGAAACTCGGACGCCCGCACGCGGTGCTGTGCGCCGCGCTCATGTTCGGCGCGGCAGGGCTCGAAGCCGTCGCGCAGAAGACCGACGCGGTGCGGCCGGAAGTCGGCAAGCCCCTCCAGGAGGCGACGAACCTCATGCGCTCGGGCAAGGCCCGCGAGGCGCTCCAGAAGGTGAACGAGGCCGACGCCGTCGCCAACAAGACTCCCAACGAGAGCTTCCTCGTGCTGCGCATGCGTGGCAGCGTCGCCGCCGCCGCGGGCGACATCGAGGGCGCCAACAAGGCGTTCGAGGCGGTGCTCAGCTCCGGAAAGGTGAGCGGGCGCGATGCGCTCACGATGGTCCAGGCGATCGCCGTCAACAACTACAAGGCCAAGGACTACCCGAGGGCGGCGCAGTGGTCGCAGCGCTACTTCAAGGAAGGCGGCACCGATCCCGCGATGCGCACCGTGCTGCTGCAAAGCTACTACCTGGGCAACGACTGCGCGAGCGTGAACAAGATGCTCGCCGGGGCCGAGGACCGGCACGCCTCGGAAGAGGAGCTGCAGATCCTCGCCAACTGCTACCTGCGCCAGAAGGACACGGCCGGATACGTGAGCGCGATCGAGAAGCTCGTGGTGAGCTACCCGAAGAAGGAATACTGGACGGACCTCCTCTCGCGCGTGCAGAAGAAGCCCGGCTTCTCCGAGCGCCTCGGCGTGAACGTCTATCGCTTGCGGCTCGCCACCGGCAACCTCAACAGCACCAACGATTACCTCGAGATGGCGCAGCTCGCGCTCCAGGCGGGAACTCCCGCCGAGGCCAAGGTCATCGTCGACAAGGGCTACGAAGTGAAGGCGCTCGGGCAGGGCCCTGACGCCGGGCGCCACCAGCGCTTGCGCGATCTGGTGATGAAGGACCTCGGCGAGTCGCAGAGGAACCGCGCCAAGGACGAGCGCGATGCGCTCGCCGCCAAGGACGGCAACGACCTCGTGAAGGTGGGCCTGAACTACGTCTACGAAGGCAATGCCGACAAGGGACTCGCGCTCATCGAGCAGGGCATCAAGAAAGGCGGCCTGAAGCGCCCCGAGGATGCGAAGCTTCGCTTCGGCGAGGCGCAGATCTACGCGGGCCACAAGAACAGGGGCGTGCAGACCCTGAGGACCGTGCAGGGCAGCGACGGCACCGCGGACCTCGCGCGGTTGTGGATACTTAACGCGAGGGCTTGACGCGAAATTCGTACCTTACACCAATTTCGCCTGACCTCATAATGCCTCCAGCCCCGAGACGAGGGCGCACGGAGGGGTGAGGCGATGCCTGAGCTGGCGACGGGCGGGGAGCTGTCGGAAGCGCAGCTCAAGAAGGTCGAGGAATTCATCGAGGAGGAGGAGGGCCGGTTCAACCGCTATGGCGGCTGGCTCGCCGCGCTCCTCACGGCGGTCGCGGTCGCGAGCTCCGCGTTCCACCTCTACGCCGCCTACTCGATCGTGCGCACCGACTGGCTGCGCGAGATCCACGTCGGGATCGTGCTCTTCCTCTCGTACATGCTCTTCCCGATCGCGAAGCGCTATCGCCACCGCCTCATGTGGTGGGACGTGGCCTGCGCGGCGCTCGCGGTGGTCGTCATCGTGTACATGGTCTGGAGCGGCGACGACTTCATGGACCGCACGACCAATCCCACCCGGCTCGACATGTTCTTCGGGATCGCGTTGATGGCGCTCGTGATCGAGGCCGTGCGGCGCACGACCGGATGGGTGATGCCGATCATCATCGGCGGCTTCCTCATCTACGCCTGCGTCGGCCCGGGGCTGCCGGCGCCGTGGACCCACCGCGGCTACGACGTCTCGCGCCTCGTGGGCCACATGTACATGACCCTCGAGGGGATCTTCGGCACCGCCGTCGACGTGTCGGCGACGTTGATCATCCTCTTCACCATCTACGGCGCGTTCCTCGACTACTCGGGGGCGGGGCGCTTCTTCCTCGATTTTTCCTTCGCGCTCCTCGGCGGCAAGCCCACGAGCGCCGGCCGCGCGGTGGTGCTCGCCTCGTTCCTCCTCGGCGGTCCTTCGGGCTCGGGTGTCGCGACGACGGTCACGATCGGCACGGTCGCCTATCCGATGCTCAAGAAGTCGGGCTACGCGAAGGAGGCGGCCGGGGGGCTTCTCGCCGCGGGAGGCCTGGGGGCGATCCTCTCGCCGCCGGTGCTGGGCGCGGCCGCCTTCATCATCGCCGAGTACCTGAACATCTCGTATCTCGAAGTGATCAAGATGGCGACGATCCCGACCATCCTGTATTACTTCTCGCTCTTCCTGATGGTCGAGCTCGACGCGCGCAAGTACGGGATGAGCGAGGCGGCGTTCGCGGTGGCCGAGAGCGCGTGGACGCTCGCCAAGCGCTATTGGTACCACTTCCTCTCGCTCGTCTCCATCGTCATCTTCATGCTGTGGGGCTTCTCGCCGACCCTGAGCGTTTTTTGGGCGACGGTGACCGCGTTCGCGGTGAGCTTCTTCCGCCGCGAGACGGCGATGGTTCCGTCGCGCGTCGTGAAGGCGATGGCGGCAGGCACCAATGGCGTGCTGAGCGTCGCCGCGACGTGCGCGGCCGCGGGGATTATCGTGGGGGTCGTCACGCTGACCGGCCTGGGCCTGAAGTTCTCGTCGATCGTCCTCGCCTACGCGGGGGGGAGCCTCGCGCTCACCGCGCTCTACGTGGCACTCATCGTGTGGATCGTGGGGTTGGCGGTCCCGGTCACGGCCTCGTACATCATCTGCGCGGTGATCGCGGCGCCCGCGATGATCCAGCTCGGCGTGCCGGATTTCGCCGCGCACATGTTCATCTTCTACTACGCGCTCCTCTCGGAGGTCTCGCCGCCGACGGCGCTTTCGCCGTTCGCCGCGGCCGCGATCACCGGCGGCGATCCGTACAAGACCACGATGCAGGCGTGGAAGTACACGATGCCCGCATTCGTGGTGCCGTTCTTCTTCGTCCTCGATCCGCTCGGCGCGGGCGTGCTCCTCAAGCTTCCCGCGGGCGCGACGTGGCTGCAGGTCTCATGGGTCGTCTTCATGTGCTTCGTCGCGATCGCGGCGCTCGCCGCGGGGCTGCAGGGGTGGGCGCTTCGCAAGACGACCTGGCTCGAGCGCTCGATGCTGGTCGCGGGTGGGCTGCTCGTGATCGCGCCCAGCGACACGTTCGACGTCGTGGGGCTCGCCATCGCCATCGGCGCGATCGTGCTGCAGGTGATTCGCGGCCGGATCGCGGCGCCCGCGTGAGGCGCATCGCCACCGACGTCCTCGTTCTCGGCGCGGGCGGGGCGGGACTCTTCGCGGCGCTGCACGCGAAGCGCCGCGCGCCCGCGCTCTCGGTGACCATCGCCGTGAAGGGCCTCCTCGGAAAGTGCGGATGCACGCGCATGGTCCAGGGCGGATACAACGTCGCGCTCGCGCCCGGGGATTCGGTGGAGCGCCACTTCATGGACACGATCGAGGGCGGCAAGTGGCTTTCCGACCAGAACCTTGCGTGGACGCTCGTCACCAAGGCCGTGGAGCGCATCCACGAGCTGGAGAACGAGCTCGGCTGCTTCTTCGATC
>JADGRS010000298.1 GCA_017880705.1 Burkholderiales bacterium | reverse complement strand
GAAACTGCAGCGTGGCGACGAATTGCCGCCCGGCGTGATGAAGATGGTCAAGGTCTTCGTCGCGGTGAAGCGCAAGATCCAGCCCGGCGACAAGATGGCGGGCCGTCACGGCAACAAGGGCGTGGTGTCCAAGATCGTCCCGATCGAGGATATGCCGTTCCTCGACGATGGCACCCAGGTCGACATCGTGCTCAATCCGCTCGGCGTGCCGAGCCGCATGAACGTCGGCCAGATCCTCGAGACGCACCTCGGGTGGGCGGCGAAGGGCCTGGGGCTGCGCATCACGGAGATGCTCAAGGCCCAGGAGAGCGCCGCCAAGGTCCGCAAGTTCCTCGAGAAGATCTACAACTCGACGGGCAAGAAGGAGGACCTCGGGCAGCTTTCCGACGACGACGTGTTCGAGCTCGCCCGCAATCTGCAGAACGGCGTGCCGTTCGCGACGCCGGTGTTCGACGGCGCGACCGAGATCGAGATCAAGGACATGCTCGAGACGGCGGGCCTGCCGCGAAGCGGCCAGATCGCGCTCTTCGACGGTCGCACGGGCGACGCGTTCGACCGCCCGGTCACCGTGGGCTACATGCACATCCTGAAACTGCACCACCTCGTCGACGACAAGATGCACGCGCGTTCGACGGGACCGTACTCCCTCGTCACCCAGCAGCCGCTGGGCGGCAAGGCGCAATTCGGCGGCCAGCGCTTCGGCGAGATGGAAGTGTGGGCGCTGGAGGCCTACGGCGCGGCGTACACGCTGCAGGAGATGCTCACCGTCAAGTCCGACGACACGCAGGGCCGCACCAAGGTCTACGAGAACATCGTGAAGGGCGAGCACAAGATCGAGGCGGGCATGCCCGAGTCGTTCAACGTGCTCGTGAAGGAGATCCGTTCCCTCGCGATCGACATCGACCTCGAGCGCTATTGATAGCTAGTAGCTGGATTCCAAACCTAGAGACTGGCCACCAGGAGATTACGTAATGAAAGCATTGCTCGATCTGTTCAAGCAGGTCACCCAGGAAGAAGAGTTCGACGCCATCCGCATCGGGCTCGCTTCCCCCGAGAAGATCCGCTCGTGGTCCTACGGCGAAGTGAAGAAGCCGGAGACGATCAACTACCGCACCTTCAAGCCGGAGCGCGACGGCCTCTTTTGCGCGAAGATCTTCGGCCCGATCAAGGACTACGAGTGCCTTTGCGGCAAGTACAAGCGCCTCAAGCACCGCGGCGTGATCTGCGAGAAGTGCGGCGTCGAAGTCACCCTCACCAAGGTGCGCCGCGAGCGCATGGGCCACATCGAGCTGGCGAGCCCCGTCGCGCACATCTGGTTCCTGAAGAGCCTGCCCTCGCGCCTGGGCATGGTGCTCGACATGACCCTGCGCGACATCGAACGCGTGCTCTACTTCGAAGCCTACGTCGTGACCGATCCGGGCATGACGCCGCTGAATCGCTGCCAGCTCCTCTCCGAGGACGACTACCTCGCCAAGGTGGAGGAATACGGCGACGACTTCTCCGCGGCAATGGGCGCCGAGGGCGTTCGTGAGCTGCTGCGCAAGCTCGACGTCGGCCACGACATCGAGACGCTGCGCACCGAGCTCGCCGCCACCGGCTCCGAGACCAAGATCAAGAAGATCGCCAAGCGCTTGAAGGTGCTCGAGGCCTTCAACAAGTCGGGCATCAAGCCCGACTGGATGGTGATGGAAGTGCTGCCCGTGCTGCCCCCGGACCTTCGTCCGCTGGTGCCGCTCGACGGCGGGCGCTTCGCGACCTCGGATCTGAACGATCTGTATCGGCGCGTGATCAACCGCAACAACCGCCTGAAGCGCCTCCTCGAGCTCAAGGCGCCCGAGATCATCGTGCGCAACGAGAAGCGCATGCTGCAGGAAGCCGTCGATTCGCTCCTCGACAACGGCCGCCGCGGCAAGGCGATGACGGGCGCGAACAAGCGCGCGTTGAAGTCGCTCGCCGACATGATCAAGGGCAAGAGCGGCCGCTTCCGCCAGAACCTCCTCGGCAAGCGCGTCGACTACTCGGGCCGCTCGGTGATCGTCGTCGGACCCACGCTGAAGCTGCACCAGTGCGGCCTGCCGAAGCTGATGGCGCTCGAGCTCTTCAAGCCCTTCATCTTCCACAAGCTCGAGATCATGGGCCTCGCGACCACCATCAAGGCCGCCAAGCGCATGGTCGAAGCGCAGGAGCCCGTGGTGTGGGACATCCTCGAGGACGTGATCCGCGAGCACCCGGTGCTGCTGAACCGGGCGCCCACGCTCCACCGCCTCGGCATCCAGGCTTTCGAGCCGGTGCTGATCGAGGGCAAGGCGATCCAGCTGCATCCGCTCGTCTGCGCCGCGTTCAACGCGGACTTCGACGGCGACCAGATGGCGGTCCACGTTCCCATCTCGCTGGAAGCGCAGATGGAAGCGCGCACGCTCATGCTGTCGACCAACAACGTGCTGCATACCGCGCACGGCGAGCCGGTCATCGTGCCGTCGCAGGACATCGTGCTGGGCCTGTACTACGCCACCCGCGAGCGCGTGAATGCGCGCGGCGAGGGCTCTTTCTTCGTGAACATCTCGGAAGTGAGCCGCGCGTACGAGTCGCACGGCGTCGAGCTGCACGCGAAGATCACGGTGCGCATCAAGGAGTCGCGCAAGAACGACGACGGCACGCTCACCGAAGTGGTCAACCGCTACGAGACGACGGTCGGCCGCGCGCTTATGTCGGAGATCCTGCCGGCGGGGCTGCCCTTCTCGATCATCAACAAGCCGCTCAAGAAAAAGGAAATCTCCAAGCTCATCAACGAGGCGTTCCGCCGCTGCGGAATCCGCGAGACGGTGATCTTCGCCGACAAGCTGATGTACACGGGATTCAGCTTCGCCACGCGCGCGGGGCTGTCGATCTGCGTCGACGACCTGCTGATCCCGGACGAGAAGGCAGGCATCATCGAGGAGAGCGAAAAGCAGGTGAAGGAGATCGAGCGCCAGTACACCTCGGGCCTCGTGACCCAGGGCGAGCGCTACAACAAGGTGGTCGACATCTGGGGCCGCGCGGGAGACCAGATCGCCAAGGCGATGATGGACCAGCTGGGCAACCAGAAGGTCACCGACCGCAAGGGCAAGGAAGTCAACCAGGAGTCGTTCAACTCCATCTACATGATGGCGGACTCGGGCGCGCGCGGCTCCGCGGCGCAGATCCGGCAGCTCGCCGGCATGCGCGGCCTGATGGCCAAGCCCGACGGCTCGATCATCGAGACGCCGATCACCGCGAACTTCCGCGAGGGCCTGAACGTCCTGCAGTACTTCATCTCGACGCACGGCGCGCGCAAGGGACTTGCGGACACGGCGTTGAAGACGGCGAACTCGGGTTATCTCACCCGGCGTCTTGTCGATGTCACGCAAGACCTGGTGGTCATCGAGGACGATTGCGGCACCACTTCCGGCATGGCGATGAAGGCGCTGGTCGAGGGCGGCGAAGTCGTGGAGGCGCTGCGCGAGCGCATCCTCGGACGCGTCGTCGCGGCCGACGTGTTCAATACCGAGAACCAGGAAATCCTGCTTGCGGCCGGCACGCTCCTCGACGAGGACGCGGTCGAGCGCATCGAGAGCCTCGGCATCGACGAGGTCAAGGTGCGCACGCCGCTTACCTGCGACACGCGCTACGGCATCTGCGCGGCCTGCTACGGCCGCGACCTGGGCCGAGGAGCGCGCGTGAACGTGGGCGAGGCGATCGGCGTCATCGCCGCGCAGTCGATCGGCGAGCCGGGCACGCAGCTCACGATGCGGACCTTCCACATCGGCGGCGCGGCTTCGCGCACCGCGGTGGCGAGCTCCGTGGAGTCGAAGTCCAACGGTGTCGCGCACTTCGCGCCCACCATGCGTCGCCTCACCAACTCCCGCAAGGAGGAAGTGGCGATCTCGCGCAACGGCGAGATCATCATCTCCGACGAGACGGGCCGCGAGCGCGAGCGCCACAAGGTTCCGTACGGCGCGACGCTCACGATCGACGACGGCGCCAAGGTGAAGGCGGGGCAGTCGCTCGCCAACTGGGATCCGCTCACGCGCCCCATCATCACCGAGTACGCCGGCGAGACGAAGTTCGAGAACGTCGAGGAAGGCGTGACCGTGGCCAAGCAGATCGACGAGACCACGGGCCTGTCGAGCCTGGTCGTGATCGATCCGAAGCGCCGCGGGACCTCCGCTACGAAGGGCTTGCGCCCTGCCGTGAAGCTTATCGGCGACAAGGGCAAGGAGATGAAGCTCGCCGGAGGCGACACGCCGGTGAACTACACCTTCCAGATCGGCGCGATCATCACCGTGAAGAACGGCCAGCAGGTGAACGTGGGCGACGTGCTCGCGAGGATCCCGCAGGAATCGTCCAAGACGCGCGACATCACGGGGGGGCTACCGCGCGTGGCGGAGCTCTTCGAGGCGCGTTCGCCCAAGGATGCGGGCCT
>JADGRS010000038.1 GCA_017880705.1 Burkholderiales bacterium | reverse complement strand
GCCCCCGCCTGCCCGCCCGAAACCGGTGCGTCGATGAAGCCGACGCCCTTCTCCTTCGCGGCCGCGAACACCTTGCGCGCGGCGTCGGCGGACGCCGTCGTATGGTCGACCAGCACCGCGCCTTTCTTCATTCCCGCCAGCGCGCCCTCCTTGCCGAGCGCGACTTCCAGCAGATCGCTGTCGTTGCCGACCATCAGCATCACGAAGTCGGCGTCCTTCGCCGCGGCCGCCGGCGTCGGCGCGGATTGCCCGCCGTGCTTCTGCACCCACGCCTCGGCCTTCGCGCCGGTGCGGTTGTAGACGGTGACGTCGTAGCCCTTCGCCTTGAGGTGCCCGGCCATGGGAAACCCCATCACTCCGAGGCCGATGAATGCGACTTTCGCTGACATTCGCTTCTCCTGGTTGGGAAATTGGTGTCAGGTACACATTTCAGCTACGCGGGCACGCCCGCGCTCACCGCTGAAATGTGTACCTGACACCAATTTCCCCTCAATTTACCGGATTCGCCGGCTCGCGGCCTTCGAGCACCGCGGTCATGTTGCCCGCCGCGGCGTTGCACATCACGACGCGCGTCGCGCGCGAGGCGCTGCCGATGTGGGGCGTGAGGACCACGTTCGGAAGCGCCGCGAGCTCGGGGTGGAGCTTCGGCTCGCCCTCGAAGACGTCGAGGCCCGCGCCGGCGATGCGCCTCGCCTTCAACGCCTCGACCAGGGCCGCATCGTCGACCACGCCGCCGCGGGCGCTGTTCACGAGGATCGCATTGGGTTTCATCTTCGCGATCTCGGCGGCGCCGATCATGTGATGGGTCGCTGGCGAGTAGGGAACCATCACCACGACGAAGTCCGACTGCGCGAGGAGCTCGTCGCGCTCGACGCGCGTCGCGTTGAGCCGCTTCTCGTCGGATTCGGAAAGGCGCGAGCGATTGTTGTAGAGCACGCGCATGTCGAATCCCGACGCGCGCCGCGCGATCGCCTGGCCGATGCGCCCCATGCCGATGATGCCGAGCGTCGCGTGGTGAATGTCCTGCCCGAGGAAGTACTGCACGCCGAAAGCGATCTTCCAATCGCCCCGGCGCACGTACGCGTCGGCCTCCGCGATGCGGCGCGCCGCGGCCATCAGCAGGGACCACGTGAGATCGGCGGTGGTGTCGTCGAGGACGCCGGGTGTGTTCGTCACGCGAATGCCTCGCCGCGTGCACGCCGGAACGTCGATGTTGTTGTACCCGACCGCGATGTTGGAGATCACCTTGAGCTGCGCGCATTGAGCGAGGATGGGCTCGTCGAATTTGTCCATCACGGTGGCCATCGCGCCGCTCACGCCCTCCAGGCGCCGCGCGAGCTCTTCCGGCGGCCACGGGCGATCCTCGGCGTTATGGACGACCTCGAAGCGCCGCGAAAGCGCGGCGACGACCTCGGGAAACACGGCACGCGTGATCAGGATCTTGCGCATGGAATGAGGATTCGGAAGCTCGGGAAATATCCGAGCGCCGGAGGCGCGATCAGCATAGCATGGTCAATCGATACGGAAGGGGCCGCAGGAATGATGAGCACATTGTTCGGAGTAGGAATCTTCGCCGCGTTCACCGTCGGCATCTGGTTCTCGTACAGCCTGTTCATGCGAGGCGACACCTACGCGGAGAAGGTCGCCCGCCTCCTGCCGCCGGATTTCAAGCCCGACGTCTTCCATCGCAAGGGCGACACCTACGTGGGATACGAGAAGGGCCGCAACCGCCTCGTGCTCGTCGACTGGCCCCACGCGAGCGTTCTTTCGCCCAACGACGTCGTATCGATCGATCCGGTGCACGAATCGACGCTCGGCGTCACGCACCATTGGGTCTCCGTGGGAGTTCCAGGGGCCGTGTTCTCGCCGTACCGGATCTGGTTCCAGTTCCGCCGCGACAAGCGCGACGCGTGGCTCGGCCAGCTCGCCACCATCTGCGGGAAATAGCTAGCCGCCGGCGTTCCCGTACAGGTAGTTGGGCAGCCACAGCGTCATGCCCGGCCACAGGTACATGATCACCATGCACAGGATCACGATCAGCATGTAGGGCATCATGCCCGCGAAGATCTGGTTCAGCGTCACGTGCTTCGGCGAGACACCCTTCAGGTAGAAGGCCGACATCGCCACCGGCGGCGAGAGGAACGCCGCCTGCAGGTTCACGAACACCAGCGTGCCCCACAGGATCGGGTCGATGTTGAAGTGCTTGAGCAGCGGCAGGAAGATCGGCACGAAGATCACGATGATCTCCGTCCATTCGAGCGGCCAGCCGAGCACGAAGATGATCGCCTGCGACAGGATCATGAACTGGATCGGCGTCATGTTGAGGCTCAGCACCCAAGTCTCGACCAGCTGCTGCCCCCCGAGGATCGCGAACACGCCCGAGAAGAGCGCCGACCCGATGAACAGCCAGCACACCATCGCCGTCGTCTTCGCCGTGAGGAACACCGACTGCTTGAGGCGATCCCAGTCGAAGGTGCCGGCATGCAGCGCGAGGATGAACGCGCCCGCGGCGCCGATCGCGGCGGACTCGGTCGCGGTCGTGATGCCGAAGAGGATCACCGCGAGCACCACGATCGTGAGGATGCCGAGCGGCATCACCGACGAGCTCAGCAGCTTCAGCAACTCGAACGACTCGCCCTCGAGCTTCCAGTAGTACCAGAGGAGCACGAGCCCGGTCGCGGCGACGATGCCCCAGAAGTAGTAGAAGAATTCCGGCGGAGGTCCCGCATCGACGGGTGCCGCGCCGCCCTGCTTGAGGAGCTCGGGCGTGCCGACCTGCTCGGCGGACTCGGTCGAATCCTGCGCGGGCGTTGCGGCATCGGGCGAGATGCCCGATCCCAGCTCCTGCGGCTGGTCGGCGTTCGCCGCCGGCGCGCGCGCGGATGCCGCCGGAGCGGCCTGTTGCGCGACGCTCGCTACCGGCTCGACGTCCGCCATAGGGTGGATTACCACGTACCACCAGATCAACCACACGCTCACCACGGCGAGCATCAGCGGAAAGAGAGCGGCGAGGAGGTTCTTCCAGATTCCCCAGTAGGTCAGCCGGGTCCCCTCGACTTCGATCGCGAGGGCCTTGGCGGGCCGGACCACCGCGGTGAAAAGGCCCACCAGCATGTTCTTCGAGTAAGCCTTCTGGAAATTCGGGATCCAGGCCGGGACCGGCACCTTGGTCTCCGAATCGGGAAGGCGCGGGGCGATCTTGGGATTCAAGAGCGCCCAGCCGATGATGTAGAGGAGGTAGAGGAACGAAAGGAAGAAGCCGGGGAACATCGCCGAGGCGTAGAGCTTCACGACCGACTGCCCGGCGACCGCGGCGTAGACGATGATCATCACCGACGGCGGAATGAGGATGCCGAGCGTGCCGCCCGCGGTGATGACGCCCGAGGCGAGGCGCACGTCGTAGCCGGCCTTCAGCATCGGGTTGAACGCGATCACGCCCATCAGCACCACGACGGCGCCGACGAGGCCGCTCGCGATGCCCCAGAACGTGCACACGATGAGGGTCGCCACCGCGAGGGACGCGGGCACGCGCCGGAACGCGAGCTGGATGCTGTAGAACATCTTGTCCACGAGCGCCCCTCGTTCCATCACGTAGCCCATGAGCACGAATAACGGTATCGAGATGAGCACGTCGTTGTTCATCGCGCCGTAGGTTCGCTCGACCATGAGGTCGAAGACCTTGTTGTCGGCCCAGGAGTGCGACGGGTCGTAGAAGGCGACGAAGCCGAACATCATGCCGAGGCCCATCAGCGTGAAGGCGGTCGGAAAGCCCAGCATGATCACGACCACGATCAGCGTGAGCATCAACAGGCCGAGTGCGGGATCACTCACGTTCCGCTCCTCTCGATCCGATGCGCTGGTGCGCGGCCTCGTCGATCTCGTGGGCACCCTCGATCGCGCGCTTGCGCGACTCGTCGTCCACGAGCGTGCTGCCCGCGAGCTGCTGCTCGATCACATCGATCTCCTCGGCGTCTTTCAGGCGGTCCGGCCAGACGCCGGTCTTCAGGCAAACGATGCAGCGCATGATCTCGGCGATCCCCTGGATGAGGACGAGGACGCCGGCGATCGGGATGATGGTCTTGAACGGGTACACCGCCGGCCCGTTGGACGAGACGTTCGAATGCTCGTTGATGTGCCACGAGATGGAGGCGTAGTCGTATCCCGCGTAGATGAGCGCCATCATCCCGGGCAGGAAGAAGAGGATGTAGAGGATGAGGTCGAGCGTCGCCTGGGTGCGCGGCTTCATCGAGCCGTAGAGGAAGTCGCCCCTGACGTGGGCGTCCTGGGCGAGGGTGTAGGCGCCGCACATCATGAAGAGCGTGCCGTAGAGCATGTTCGTGATGTCGAAGATCCACGCGGTCGGCATGTTCATGATGTAGCGCTTGAACACCTCCACGCAGACGACCATCATCAGGATCATGACCAGCCAGGCGGCGGCTTTGCCGGCCCACGTGCTGATGTGGTCGGCGGTGAGCAGGAAACTCTGGATCTTCATGGGACGGGCCTACGCTTCCGGGAAATGAGCCGCTACGAAAAACGAGGCACCATCCGGGATCGAAGCCCGGATGGTGCCCCTGGGTGCCTTCCGGCGGTCAGGCCTTCTTCCCCGCGGGGGCGGCCTTGCCGAAGTAGTGGTTGTACGCCAAGGCCCGGCTGACGACGACGTCCTGCTCCCACTTCACCGCGCGCTCGGCGAACTTCTTCTGCGAGGCGACGATTTCCGCGAACAGCGGATTGCCCTGGGATTTCTTCTCGATGATCTCGTCGTAGAGCTCCATCTGCTTCTGCAGGATCGAGGTCGGCGTCTTGTAGAACTTCACCTTGTCCACGGACTGCAGCGTGATGTAGTCCTGCGAGTTGCGGTCGATCGCCTTCCACATCATGTTGGCCGAGGCCGCGTCGACCGCGCTCGCGATGATCGACTTCAGCTTGGGCGAGAGCGCGTCGTACTTGGTCTTGTTGAACGTGATCTCGAGCTGCTCCGCGTTCTGGTGATAGCTCTGCAGCATGCAGATCTTGGACACGTCGGCGAAGCCCAGCGCGCGGTCGGACGAGGTGTTGTTGAATTCCGCCGCGTCGAGGAGGCCCCGGTCGATCGCCGGAACGATCTCGCCTCCGGGCAGCGCGTTGACGGCCGCCCCCATGGCGGTGAAGAGGTCGATCGAGATGCCCACCGTGCGGTACTTGAGGCCCTTGAAGTCCTCGGGCTTGGTGATCACCTTCTTGAACCAGCCGAGCGGCTGCGTGTAGAGCGGAGCGTAGGGGAACGAGACCACGTTCGCGCCGATTCCCTCGTAGATCTTCGCGAGCAGCTCCTTGCCGCCGCCCCATTTGTGCCAGGCGAGCAGCATGTTGGCGTCCATGCCGTAGCCGGGACCGGAACCCCAGAGCGAGAGCGCGTTGCTCTTGCCGTAGTGATATACGAGCACGCCGTGGCCGCCGTCGAGCGTGCCCTTGGAAACCGCATCGAGCAGGCCGAAGGCCGGCACGACCGCTCCGGCGGGCAGAACCTCGATCTTGAGGTCGCCTCCGGTCATGTCGTTCACGATCTTCGCGTAGTCCTGCGCGTACTCGTGGAAGATGTCCTTCTGCGGCCAGGTCGACTGGAAGCGGAAGTTGAGCGGGCCGGCCTGGCCCTTCGAGATCATCGGGAATGCGAGCGCGCCCGCCCCTGCGCCGGCGGCGAGGAACTTGCGGCGCGTCGGGCTCGGCGTCGCGGACGCGACGTTTGTCTTGTCGGCTTTCATGGAATTCCTCCTCATTGGATTTTTGTCGGCGCTCGTGACGACGCTTTTTTTCGCGGGGCGACCGTCGGCCTGGGCCCCCGATCGACCGGCCAATCCTAGTCTCGGGTGCGGGCAAAGGCAATAGACGAAAGTCAAAACTGCGCCTCGACAGGGTGCGCCCCACCCCCATTCCGGTATGAAATGAAGATACCGGGGGTGAGGCTCAGTGCGCGGTTCCGGACACGGGCGCCTCGGCCGGCGTGTGCTGCCCGTGGGGATGCCAGCCCAGCACCGCGAGAAGGACGAAGAAGCCCACGACATACGCGAGCGCAACGTGCCATCCCTCGCGCAGCCACTTCCCGACGGAGCGCGACTCGGGGAAGGCGTTCGAGAGGGCGACCCCCGCCGACGAGCCGAACCAGATCATCGAGCCGCCGAAGCCCACCGCGTAGGCGAGGAATCCCCAGTCGTAGCCGCCCTGGTGCAGCGCGAGCGCCGTGAGGGGAATGTTGTCGAACACCGCCGACAAGAATCCCAGGCCCAGGGTCGATTGCCACGACGCGGCGGGGAGCTTCTCCACCGGCATCATCGCGGCGGTGGTGACGAGCGCGAGGAGGAACAGCGTGCCCCGGAAGGTCGAGGGCAGGAGCGACCAATCGGGACGGCGCACTCCGGCGGTGACGAGGATCGCCGCCCATACCGCGGCGCCGATCACCGGAAAGCGATCGAGCGATTCCGGATACTTCAGGTTGGCGATGACGTTCGCGAGGATCGCGACGACGAGGATCAACGCGACGATCGCGACGCGCACCCAATCGACGCGCACCCCCGGCGGAGGATCCTTGAGGATCGGCGAGTACGCCTGCTGCCGGCGCGCGGCGAAGACCCCGGTGATGACGAGCGCGACGCCGGCGGCGACGTAGGCCTCGAAGACGTCGCGCGGATCGACGCCCGAGATCCACATCATGGTCGTCGTCGTATCGCCGACGACGCTCCCCGATCCGCCGGCGTTGGACGCGGCGACGATCGCGGCGAGGTAGCCGATGTGCAGCTTGCCGCGGAATACCGCCGCGGCCATCGTCCCGCCGATCAGCGCCGCGGCGATGTTGTCGAGGAAGGACGAGAGGACGAAGACCATCACGAGGAGGAAGAACCCGCCCTTCCAGTCGTCGGGAAGGATCGCGGGCAACACCGCGGGCACCTGCGACTCCTCGAAGTGCTTCGACAGGAGCGCGAAGCCCATGAGCAGGCCGAAGAGGTTGGCGAGGATGACCCACTCGTGCGCGAGGAGGCCCGCGAGGCCGGCGAGGCCCGGCCCCTGCGCGAAGCCCGTGTACTCGAGCTTGTAGATCGTGACCGCCGCGAGCCCCGTGAGGGCGACCTCCAGCGTGTAGCGCTGCAGGAGCGCGATTCCCGCGAGCACGACGGCGAAGAGGATGAACTCGCCGGGAACCAGGCCCAGCGTCGAGTCGGTCAACATGCGGGCGATTCTAGTTGTATTCTGCGTTCCGGGACTGTTGGATCGACTTGGGAGAGCACGGATGGCGGTCATCACCTGCATCGAGGACTTGCGCCGGCTCGCGGTGAAGCGCGTGCCGCGTATGTTCTACGACTACGCCGACTCCGGCAGCTGGACGGAGAGCACCTATCGCGCGAACGAAAGCGACTTCGGGAAGATCGAGCTGCGCCAGCGCGTCGCGGTGAACATCGAGACGCGCAGCCTCGCGACGAAGCTGGTCGGCATCGACGCCGCGATGCCTGTCGCGCTGGCGCCGACGGGGCTCACCGGCATGCAGCACGCCGACGGCGAGATCCTCGCCGCGCGCGCGGCGGAGAAATTCGGCGTGCCGTTCACGCTCTCGACGATGAGCATCTGCTCGATCGAGGACATCGCGGAGAGCTCGAAGAAGCCCTTCTGGTTCCAGCTCTACGTGATGCGCGACCGCGACTTCGTGGGAAGCCTCATCGATCGCGCCAAGGCGGCGCGCTGCTCGGCGCTGATGCTCACGCTCGACCTGCAGATCATCGGCCAGCGCCACAAGGACATCATCAACGGGCTATCGGCGCCGCCGCGGCTCACCCTCGCCAACATCCTCAACATGACGACGAAGCCGCGCTGGTGCCTCGGCATGCTCGGCACTCGCCGCCACACGTTCCGCAACATCGTCGGGCATGCGAAGGGGGTGGGCGACATGTCGTCGCTCATGACGTGGGTGGGGGAGCAGTTCGACCCGCGCCTGTCGTGGGCCGACGTCGAATGGATCAAGAAGCGCTGGGGCGGGAAGCTCATCCTCAAGGGCATCATGGATGCCGAGGACGCGCGGCTCGCCGCGGACTCCGGCGCCGACGCGCTGATCGTCTCCAACCACGGAGGCCGCCAGCTCGACGGCGCGCCGTCGTCGATCCGCGCGCTGCCGCCGATCGCCGAAGCGGTGGGCTCGCGCATCGAGGTGTGGATGGACGGCGGCATCCGCTCGGGCCAGGACGTGCTGAAGGCGATCGCGCTCGGCGCCAAGGGGACGCTCATCGGCCGCTCGTTCCTCTACGGATTGGGCGCGATGGGGGAGGTGGGCGTCACGCGGGCCCTCGAGATCATTCGCAACGAGCTCGATCTCACGATGGCGTTTTGCGGGCGCACGGACATCCGCACGGTGGACCAAAGCATCCTGATGCCGGAGCGGATTGCATAACCGTTCATACGGGCGCGACGCCACGCGCCGATCCCGGGAGGGCTATCCTCAAGGCGTCCGCGCCTCTGTCGGACCGGGAGAGAACCCATGGCAAACAGAAAGATCCTGATACTCGGGGCGTCGTACGGCTCGCTGCTGGGCGTGAAGCTCGCGCTCGCCGGGCACGACACGACGCTCGTGTGCCTTCCGCAGGAGGCCGCCCTCATCAACTCGATGGGCGCCATCGTGCGCATGCCGGTGAAGGGCCGCGAAGGGCTGGTCGAAGTGAATTCGCGCGACCTTCCCGGAAAGATCGTCGCGAAGGGCCCCGCCGACGTGAATCCCCGCGACTTCGATCTCGTGGCGCTCGCGATGCAGGAGCCTCAATACCGCTCGCCCGGCGTGCGCGAGCTCCTCGACGCCGTCGCGAAGTCGCGCGTGCCGTGCATGTCGATCATGAACATGCCGCCGCTGCCGTACCGCGCGCGCGTTCCGGGCATCGACGCCGCGAAGTGCGCCGACAGCTATACCGATCCTTCCGTGTGGGCGAGCTTCGATCCGAAGCTGATGACGCTCTGCAGCCCGGATCCCCAGGCGTTCCGCCCGCCCGAGGAAGGGGTCAACGTGCTGCAGGTGCGCCTGCCGACGAATTTCAAGGCGGCGCGTTTCGATTCCGACGTGCACACGGCGCTGCTGCGCGAGCTCGCCGCCGGCATCGAGGCCGCGCGCTTCGAGGTGAACGGCGAGAAGCTCGAGCTGCCGGTGAAGCTGAAGGTCCACGAATCGGTATTCGTTCCGCTGGCCAAGTGGGCGATGCTGCTCGCGGGCAACTATCGATGCGTGAGGGAAGACCGGATGGTCTCCATCAAGGAGGCCGTGCACGGCGACCTGGCCGCCACGCGCGAGGTCTACAACTGGGTCGTCGAGCTGTGCGTGTCGCTGGGCGCGAGCCACGACGACATGGTGCCCTTCGAGAAATACGCCAACGCCGCCCTATCGCTGGGAAGCCCGTCCTCGGCCGCTCGCGCGCTCGGCGCCGGCGCCCAGAACATCGAGCGCGTCGATCGCCTCGTCCAATCCGTCGCCGCCCAGCACGGCAAGCGCTCCGCCGCCGTCGACCAGATCGTCTCGCTCGTCGACACCTGGCTCGTCCGCAACCGCCGCAAAGGATAATTCGTACCTGACACGAATTTTTATGCTCCCCCTCCTCCCGACCACAATTGCCGGCAGCCTGCCGAAACCCGCGTGGCTCGCCGAGCCGCGCAAGCTCTGGGCGCCGTGGAAGCTCGAGGGCGAGGCGCTCGCGGAGGGCAAGCGCGACGCGGTGCGCCTGGTCCTCGAGATGCAGGAGCGCTCGGGCATCGACATCGTCACCGACGGCGAGCAGACGCGCCGGCATTTCGTGAACGGCTACATGGAGACGCTGACGGGCATCGACTTCAAGAACCTGAAGACGGTGCGCATCCGCAATCGCTACGACGCGAGCGTTCCGCGCGTCGTGGGCCCGGTCTCGCGGCCCGCGCCGGTGCACTCGGAGGACGTGAAATTCCTGCGCGCGGCGACGGCGAACGCGATCAAGTTCACGCTGCCCGGGCCGATGACGATGGTCGACACGCTGTACGACGAGTACTACGGCTCGCGCGAGAAGCTCGCGTTCGCCTTCGCCGCGATCCTGAACCAGGAGGCGCGCGAGCTCGCCGCGCTCGGCATCGACGTGATCCAGTTCGACGAGCCCGCGTTCAACGTCTACTTCGACGAGGTGCGCGAGTGGGGCGTGGCCGCCCTCGAGCGCGCGCGCAAGGGCGTCGCCGCGAAGACCGCGGTGCACATCTGCTACGGTTACGGCATTGAGGCGAACATCGTCTGGAAGAAGTCGCTGGGCAACGAGTGGCGCCAGTACGAGCAGATCTTCCCGCTGCTCGCCAAGTCCACCATCGACCAGGTGTCGCTCGAGTGCGCCAACTCGCGCGTGCCCATCGATCTCATCGCGCTCCTGGAGGGCAAGGACGTGCTGGTCGGCTGCATCGACGTCGCGACCAATCGCGTCGAGACGCCCGAAGACGTGGCGAAGGTCATCCGCGAAGCGCTGAAGCACGTGCCCCGCGAGCGCCTCTATCCCTGCACCAACTGCGGCATGGTCCCCCTTCCCCGCGAGGTCGCCGCCGGCAAGCTCGAATCCCTCGGCGCCGGCGCCGCACTTGTTCGCGCGGAGCTGGTCTAACCGAAATTGGTGTCAGGTACGCATTTCGGCGGCGCGCCGGTGCGGCCGAAATGCGTACCTGACACCAATTTCGAGGAGAGTTTATGGACCAGGCCGTGATGATCGGGATCGCGGTAGCCGTCGCACTCGTGGTCGGCTACCTGCTGGTGATGCGCGTCTTCTTCAAGGACAGCAAGGAGCTCGACAAGAAGATCGACTACGCCAAGATGAAGGAGTGGAAGGACGAGGACTAGGGAGCCCGGCGGCCGATGAGCACCGCGTTGGTCCCGCCGAACGCGAATGAGTTGGACATGAACGCTCCGATGCCGACGCCACTCCTCGCCACGAGCGCGACGTAATCGAGGTCGCATTCCGGATCGGGATGGCGCAGGTTGATGGTGGGCGGAGCGATGCCCGCCTCCATCGCGAGCAACGATGCCGCGAATTCGATCGCGCCCGCGGCGCCCAGCAAATGGCCGTGCATCGACTTGGTCGAGCTCACCGGAATCGCGTGGGCGCGCGCGCCGAACACTTCCTTGATCGCCGCGGTCTCGACGCTGTCGTTCGCCTGCGTTCCCGTCCCATGCGCGTTGATGTAGTCGATCTCCGCGACGCTCATGCGCGCATCGGCGAGAGCGCGGCGCATGGCCGCCGCCTGGCCCGCGACGCTGGGCCGGGTGATGTGCGACGGATCGGCGCAAAGCCCGTAGCCCGCCATCTCGGCACGAATGCGCGCGCCGCGCTGCACCGCGCGATCCCAGTCCTCGAGGACCAGCATCGCCGCACCTTCGCCCAGCACGAGCCCGCTTCGATCGCGCGCGAACGGCTTGCACGAAGCCGATGCATCTTCCGGGTCCTCGGTGGCGAGCGTGCGCATCGCATCCCATGCCTTCAGCGTGCCGAAGTTGAGCGGCGCCTCGCTCCCGCCCGCGATCATCACGTCCGCTTCCCCGCTCGCGACGCGCCGCGCCGCTTCGCCGATCGCGACCGCCGAGGAGGAGCACGCGGTCGAATAGGTGAGATTGGCGCCGCGCAGCCCGTGCTCCATGCCGATCCACGACGCGGCGGCGTTGTTCATCGCCAGGAGCACGCTGAGGGGCTTCAAGCGATCCGATTGCTCGCCGTAGAGCGTGAAGTAGCTCTCGTCGGTCGTGCGCGCCCCGCCCATGCCGGTGCCGACGAAGACGCCCGCGCGCTCGAGATCGAGGCCGTCGAAGACCTCTCCCGCCTCGCTCAGCGCCTCGGCCGTCGCCGCGAGCGCGAACTGGCTCACGCGATCGAGCATGCGAAGCCGCGGCGCGGCGAAGAGGCTCTCCGCGTCGAAACCGGACACGCTCGCGCCGATCCTGCACACCAGGCGCTCCTCGAAGCGCATCGACAGGCGGGCGACGCCGGAACGGCCCGCGGCGAGCGATTCGAAGAACGGCCGGATGCCGTTGCCGAGCGGCGAGACGACGCCGACTCCCGTCACCGCGACGCGCCTCATGGCGCGGAATTCGCCTTCTGCGCGAGGAGGGAATCGATGTAGGCGGCAAGGTCGCCCACGGTGACGAGCCGCGCGCGCAGCTCGTCCGCGCCCGCGGGCACCGTCACCGCGAACGCATCCTCGACACTGAAGAGGATCTCGATGAGGCGCAGCGAATCGATGTCGAGATCCTCGAGGCGAGCGTCGGGGGCGAGCCGCTCGGGCGCGAGGTCGAGCTCATTCCGCAGCAGCGCTTGCAAGCGCTCGAGCGTCGTCATCGAATCTCCCGCGACCCCGCGAGCATGTGCGCCTTGCCACTCCAACGCGCGCCCCACGACAACAGCCGCGGCAGTTTCGCCACGACGATCTCGCTCGCGCGCGCTCCGGCGGGCCGGCCCGTCACGGCGGCGAAGATCGCAGCCGCCCGAACGCGCGACGCGAGATGCGCCCTCCAGCGCGCGGCGTAATCGCGTCCCAGGCGATCGAGATCCGCGCGCGTGAGCCCTACACCGGCATGCGGCGCGAGAAGGGCGGCGAGAATCCACGCCGATTGGATCGCCATGCTGATTCCTTCGGCCACCAACGGATGCGCCTCGCCCGCGGCATTGCCCACGGCAAAGACCCCGTCGTCGGCGAGCGCGCGAATGCCGGGGCGAATCGGGCCCGCGGAAAGCCAGGGACCCGCGCGCTGCGCTCCCGCCAGGATTTCGCGCGCGGCGCGGCAGTGACGCACGACGTGCGCGATGACCGCATCGCCCGCCGCGAGACTCGAGGAGCGTCGCTGGCGCCGCAGCGCGTCGCGCCGGATGCAACACGAGAAGCTCACCTCGGCGCCATCGGTATGCACCATGCCGCCGTATCCGCCGGGAAAGAGCAGCAGGGGCATGAGGCCCTCGGGAAGCCGGGCGCCGCGAAAGCGCGCCTTGAATCCGAAGAGATCGCCTGGGCGCGACGAGGGCCGCGATCCGCTGCGCGTGAAGGGACTGCGCTCCCATGAGCCGTGCGCATCGACGACGATTCTCGCGCGGATCTCCCGCTCCTGCCCGCCCTGCGCCTCTCGCACCGTGGCGACGAAGCCCTCGCCCTCGCGCCGCACCGCCGACGCCGCCCAGGGCTGCCATAGCGTCGCGCCCGCGCGCTGCGCCTGCGCGAGGAGCGCGCTGTCGAGGATGTCCCGGCCGATCGCATGTCCCCACTCGCCGGGCGCGCCACCCGGCGCGGGCATCGCGGCGTCGGTCGCGGCATCGCCCGAGAAGAGGCCGACGCGCACGACCGCGGGGCCCGCCCTCCGCGCGATCGCGGGCTCGATGCCGAGCTCGCGCAGCACCGGCCAC
>JADGRS010000037.1 GCA_017880705.1 Burkholderiales bacterium | reverse complement strand
ACCCACATGCTGCGCGCCGACGCGCCCACGCCGTCGGTCGAGGCGATCCTGCACGCGATCCTGCCGTACAAGTACGTCGACCACACCCACGCCGACGCGGTTCTCGCGCTTACCAACACCGCCGGCGGCGAGAAGCGCATCCGCGACCTGTACGGCGAGGAAGTGGTCGTGATCCCGTACGTGATGCCGGGCTTCGACCTCGCGAAGCTCTGCGCGCGGATCTTCCCGCGCGATCGCAAGCCCGCGACCGTCGGCATGGTGCTCCTGAACCACGGCATCTTCTCGTTCGGCGCCACGGCGCGCGAATCCTACGAACGCATGATCGCGCTGGTGGACAAGGCGGAGCGCGCGCTCGCGAAGGACTCCGTCGCGCCCGCACGGAAGGCGTCGCGCGCCGCGGCCCCGGCAACGCTTCGTCGCGAGCTCGCCGCGCTGCGCCGCGAGGTGTCCCGCGCCGCGGGGTTCCCGGTGATCGTCGCCACCCATGCCGACGATGCGAGCCTTGCATTCGCCAATCGCGACGACGTGGCCTCCATCGCGCGCCGCGGTCCCGCGACTCCCGACCACGTGCTGCGCACCAAGCGCGTGCCGATGGTCGGCCGCGACGTCGAAGGCTACGCGCGCGAATACGCCGCGTATTTCGCCGAGCATTCGCGCGCCGCGCGCGAGCCCAAGACCATGCTCGACCCCGCGCCGCGCGTGATCGTCGATCCCGGCCTCGGCCTGTTGACGGTGGGGCGCAGCGCCGAGGAAGCGCGGATCGTGTTCGACATCTACGAGCACACCATGCAGGTCATCCAGCGTGCGGAAGGGCTGGGCGGCTGGCAGGCGCTTCCCGCCCGGGACATCTTCGACGTCGAGTACTGGGACCTCGAGCAGGCCAAGCTGCGCAAGCCCGGGGCCGCGCCGGAGTTCGCGGGGGAGGTGGCGCTCGTCACGGGCGCCGCCTCGGGCATCGGCAAGGCGTGCGTGCAGAGCTTCCTCGCGCGCGGCGCCGCGGTGATCGCGCTGGACGTGAACGCCGCGGTCGAGTCCCAGGCGAAGCGCGCCGATTTTCTCGGCATCGCGTGCGACGTCACCGACCCGGCCCGGCTCGCCGCGGCGCTCGAGCGCGGCGCGCGCGCTTTCGGCGGGATCGACATGGTGGTGCTCAACGCGGGCATATTTCCCGGCGGCACGCGCATCGAGTTTCTCGCCGACGCCGAATGGCACAAGGTGATGCGCGTGAACCTCGACGCCAACCTGTCGCTGCTGCGCGAAGCGCACGCGCTCCTCAAGCTCGCGCCGCGCGGCGGGCGCGTCGCCGTGATCGGCTCGAAGAACGTGCCCGCGCCGGGACCGGGCGCCGCGGCGTACTCGGCGTCCAAGGCGGCGCTGGTCCAGCTCGCGCGGGTGGCGGCGCTCGAGTGGGGCGCCGACGGGATCCGCGTCAACACGCTGCATCCCAACGCGGTGTTCGATACCGGCATCTGGACCGAGGAGGTGCTCGCGGAGCGCGCGCGGCACTACGGCCTCACGGTCGAGGCGTACAAGAGGAACAACGTGCTGCGCGTCGAAGTCACCAGCCGCGACGTGGCCGAGCTCGCGGCGGAGCTTTGCGGGCCTTTGTTCGCGAAGACCACGGGCGCGCAGCTGCCCGTGGACGGCGGCAACGAGCGAGTCATCTAGTCGCGGGCGTAAAATGCGGGTGTGAAGCAAGCCAGGCGGTCGCTGCGCCACTTCGGTTGCGCAGAGGAAAGTCGGGACTCCATAGGGCAGCGTAGCGGGTAACTCCCGTCCGCCGTGAGGCGAGGATCAGAGGAACAGAGACGTAGCCGGTTAAGTCCGGGTGAAACGGCCAATCTCTACGCGGAGCAACACCAAATAGGCAGACGTTGACGTGGCCCACCGAGTCTGCGGGTAGGTGGCTTGAGCCGTGCGGCGACGCACGGCCCAGAGGAATGACCGTCATAGCCCGCAAGGGCCGTAACAGAATCCCGCTTACCGGCTTGCTTCACACTCTCTTCAGTGGACGATTCTCGTCACAAGCGCGCGGGTCTGTCGCGCGGCGGCGACGAAAGCGCGATTTTCGCGCGAATGTGAGCTTCTTCACATCCAACCCGCGCAGGCTTCGTCCACGATGGGCATGAAGGACCCATAACGAAGAATATCGTCCGGCGCACGTGGGAGACCACGATCAAACGCGCGATGCAAATGTCCGGCAGCTCGGCCTTCCTTGCGCTCGCTCCTGCCGCGAGCCCCGGGGAGGAAGAGGACCCGGCGGCCCTCAAGATCGCCGCGGGGTTCGCGAGCTTCGCGGGATCGGAAGAAAACACCCTCGCGTTGGTGCGCGGGTTGCGCGAAGGCATCGTCGTGCGCCTCGTGTCCGCCATCGCGCTGGATTCGTCCGGCGCTCCGCAGTTCGTCACGATCGAGCCTTCGACGGGACCGATGAGCTGGAACGACACGAAGCTCGCGCTGATGCTCGCGCGCGACGCGCTGCGGCGCCACGGCATCTCTCGACCGACGCTCGACCAGCTGCGTGCCGTGCTGGCCGGAGGTGAAGCGATCACACCCCAGGGGAAGGCCACGACCTTTCGCGGCATTCTTCGGATGCGCGCCGACGGATTGAACTGGGGCGCGATCGCGGCGGAGCGCTACCGCCGGACAGCCTGACCTCTCCGGTCATGGCGGCGGCTTAGCCGCCGGCGCGGGCCCCTCCGCGCCACCCAGAAGTAACCACCCACCCTGAGTCCATCCCCGCCGGAAGGGCTTCCCCGCTCTTGTGACATTACTTTCAATCCGTTTTATAACTATTTGATTTGACTGAATTTCATTACTCAAGATTTGGCGCGAGAAACCTGCGCTAACCCCTTGTCGCACAAGAAAAAAGTGCCTTTTTATTTCCCTTGACGGGCTGTGCCTCCTTCACTACAGTGTGCGGAAGTGGGAAAACGTGGGGGAGAGAAGTGTTCCAAGGGGCGGCGCAAGTCAACCTGGACGCGAAGGGCCGCATGGCGGTCCCGACGCGGACTCGGGATCCACTGACTCAGGGAGGCACGGTCGGCCTGGTGCTCACCGCGCATCCCGACGGCTGCCTGCTGCTTTATCCCGCCCCGGCCTGGGAGCCCATTCGCTCCCAAGTCATGTCGTTCCCCAGCCTCGACCGGCAGTTCAGCGTGTGGAAGCGCCTTCTCGTGGGCTTCGCGCAGGACGTCGAGATCGATTCAGCGGGGCGCCTTCTCATTCCTCCCGAGCTGCGCGATTTCGCTCGCATCACGCGCCAGGTGATGTACGTCGGGCAGGGAAGCCACTACGAAATCTGGGACCTCGAGATGTGGAACCAGCAGCTCGAGACCCTGAGGTCCGGAGGCAGTCCGAACTTGCCTCCGGGGATGGAGAACTTCTCTCTGTGATGCGGCCGACGACCCCGGGTCCGAAGCCGCTCCTCCAGGAGAGCGTGGTCCCGGCGTCAATCCCCTTCCCCCGTGAGTGAGGTTTCCCATGTCCCGGTCCTTCTCGAAGAAGCAGTCGCTGCCCTCAACGTCCGTGAAGACAAAACCTATGTCGATGGCACCTTTGGCCGCGGCGGGCACAGCAAGGCCATCCTCGCCCGTGTCGGTGTTCGCGGAAGACTTCTCGCTTTTGATCAGGACCCCGCGGCGCATGCGGATCGCGCGCTCGAAGATCCGCGTCTTGAGCTGATCCACGCGCGGTTCTCCACGATGACACAGGCGCTCGCCGCTCGCGGGATTCGGCACGTCGCGGGCGTGTTGCTCGACGTGGGCATGTCGTCGCCGCAGCTCGAGGAGCCCGCGCGGGGCTTCAGCTTCATGCGCGACGGGCCGCTCGACATGCGCATGGACACCACGCGCGGCGAGACCGCAGCCGAATGGCTCGACCGCGCGGACGAAAAAGAAATCAGGGAGGTGATCTTCAGATATGGCGAAGAACGGTTTGCTAAGCAGATTGCAGCAGCGATTGTTGCTGCAAGGCCCGTTGGCACCACCCGGCAACTTGCCGAGATCGTGGGTCGCGCGGTTCGCACGCGCGAGCCGGGGCAGCACCCGGCGACCAGGACCTTTCAGGCTCTACGGATTCACGTCAATCAAGAGCTTGAAGAGCTGGAGATGACGCTCCCGCAGGCCGCGGCGCTTCTCGAGCCGGGCGGGCGCCTCGCGGTGGTGAGCTTCCACTCGCTCGAGGACCGCGTCGTGAAGAGCTTCATCCGCGCGCGCTCGACGGCGGACACGTTCCCGAAGGGCGTGCCGGTTCGCGCCGCGGACCTTCCGACGCCGCAGCTGCGCGCGGTCGGCAAGGCGATCAGGGCCTCGGATGACGAAGTGCGGCGCAATCCGCGCGCGAGAAGCGCGGTGCTGCGAGTCGCGGAGAAGAACTGATGCGGCGCGTCAACGCGATGCTCCTGGTGCTCGTCATCGTCTCGGCGCTGAGCGTGATCACGTCGCAGCATCACGCGCGCAAGCTCTTCAGCCAGCTCGAGGGCGAGCAGGCGCAAGCGTCCAAGCTCGGCGAGGAATTCACGCAGCTGCAGCTCGAGCAAAGCACGTGGGCGACCAACAAGCGCGTCGAATCGGTCGCCTCGCGCAGCCTCGGCATGCGCCTTCCCGACCCGACCGACACGGTGATCGTGACGCTGGATTCGCGAGTGGCCCCCGCGCCCGGGGTGGGCACCGACAAGGACAAGCCGTGAAATTCGAGAAGCGCGCGCCGCAGCTTCGCCTCAAGCTCGAGGGCTGGCGCTCGCGGCTCGTGTTCATCATGGCGGCGGCGGGATTCGCGCTGCTCGCGGGCCGCGCGTTCTACCTGCAGGCGATGCACACGGATTTTCTGCAGGCCAAGGGAGAGGCACGCTACGGCCGCGTGCTCGAGCTTCCCGCCTCGCGCGGCCCGGTGAACGACCGCAACGGCCAGCCGCTCGCGATCTCCACGCCCGTGGAATCGATCTGGGCCACGCCGGACGAGCTCGACGACGTCGACGACGCGAAGATCCACGCGCTCGCGAAGGCGCTCGCCGTGGCCCCCGACGAGATCCGCCAGAAAATTGCCCGAAAGGATCGCCAGTTCGTCTACCTGAAGCGCCAGATTTCGCCCGACCAGGCGGCGAAAGTGATGGCGCTGGGCATCCCGGGCGTATTCCAGCAGCGCGAGTTCCGCCGCTACTACCCGGCGGGCGAAGTGATGGCGCACGTGGTGGGTTTCACCGGCATCGAGGACAACGGGCAGGAGGGCGTGGAGCTCGCGGCCGAGGATCGCCTCGCGGGCGTGCCCGGCAGCCGCAAGGTGATCAAGGACCGCAAGGGCCGCATCGTCGAGGACGTCGAGAGCATGCGCGCGCCGCGCGACGGCCAGGCGGTCACGCTCGCGCTCGACCAGCGCCTGCAGTTCCTCGCCCATCGCGAGCTCAAGGCCGCGGTGGCGCAGCACGGCGCGAAGGGCGGCTCCATCGTCATTCTCGACGCCCGCACCGGCGAGATCCTCGCCCTCGTGAACCAGCCCGACTACAACCCGAACAATCGCGCGAACGTGACCGGCCGGCAGACGCGCAACCGCTCGGTCACCGATCTCTTCGAGCCGGGCTCGACGATGAAGCCCTTCACCGTCGCGGCGGCGCTCGACGCGGGAATCGTCACGCCCGGCACGCTCGTGGACACCGGGCCCGGGTTCATGACGCTTGGCGGCTGGACCATCAACGACTCGCATCCCAATGGCACCATCACCGTTTCGCAGGTGATCCAGAGGTCGTCGAACATCGGCAGCGCCAAGATCATGCTGCGGATGCCCGCCGAGAGGATGGGCACGCTCTTCCGCGAGCTGGGCTTCGGCTCGCCCCCGCAGACGGGATTTCCCGGCGAGGCGAAGGGCCAGCTCAAGCCCTGGGCGAAATGGCGACCGATCGAGCAGGCGACTCTCTCGTACGGCCACGGCATCTCGGTGTCGCTGCTTCAGCTGGCGCGCGCGTACACGATCTTCACCAACGCGGGCCAGCTGCTGCCGCTCGCGCTTCTCAAGACGGACGCGCAGCCGATCGGCAAGCCCCTCGTCACGAAGGAAACCGCGCTCGAAGTCACCCGCATGATGGAGTTGGCCGTGATGCCGGGAGGCACCGCGCCGCGCGCGCAAGTGCCGGGCTACCGCGTCGCCGGCAAGACGGGCACCGCGTACAAGCCCGAGAACGGCGGCTACAACGAGCACAAGTACGTCTCGTCGTTCGTGGGCTTCGGCCCGGTCACCAGCCCGCGCTTCATCGTGGCGGTGATGATCGACGAGCCGGCCGGCCCGAAGCACGTCGGCGGCGACGTCGGCGCGCCCGTGTTCTCCTCGGTAATGGGAGCGGCGCTGCGCATGATGTCGGTGCCGCCCGACGCGCCGGGCACGCTGAACGCCATGGCGCCCGCGCCGGCGCCCGAATCCGCCCACGCCGCGGCCCCCGCGAAAGGCTTCGAAGGATGATCGCCGCGACGGAATACGTGCGCTCCGAGGGCACGCGTCTCCTCGACCGCGTCGCCCAGCTCGGCGTGCCGCTCACGGATCTCACCGCCGACTCGCGCACCGTGAAGATGGGCTCGATCTTCGTGGCCTATCCCGGGACGGCCCTGGACGGGCGGGCGTTCATCGCCGATGCGATCGCCCGCGGCGCGGCCGCGGTGATCTGGGAGCGCGCGGGATTCACCTGGAACGATCGCTGGGATGCCGCCAACCTCGGCGTGGAAGGACTGCGCGGGAAGATTTCCGAGATCGCGGGCCACGTCTTCGGAAATCCGTCGAAGTCGCTGTGGATGACGGGCGTCACGGGCACCAATGGCAAGACGTCGGTGTCCCAGTGGATCGCCTCGGCGCTCGACGGGCTCGGGCGCCGCTCGGCGGTCATCGGCACCCTGGGCAACGGCCTCGTGGGCGAGCGCGTCGAGGCGAAGAACACCACGCCGGATCCGATCGTGCTGCAGCGCCTGCTCGCCGAATACCTGCGCCGCGGCGCCCGCAACGTCGCGATGGAGGTGTCGAGCCATGGACTCGACCAGGGACGCGTCGCGGGCATCAAGTTCGACACCGCCGTCTTCACCAATCTCACGCGCGACCATCTCGACTATCACGGCACGATGGAGGCGTACGCCGAGGCGAAGTTCAGCCTCTTCATGGCGCGCGGCCTGACGCACCGCGTCATCAACATCGACGACGACTGGGGCGCGAGGTTCGCCGAGCGCCTCGGCGGCGACGTCATCACCTATGGCCGGGCGCGAAGCGCGAGTCCCGCGGCGCGGCGCCAGCCGCGAATCGCCGCGTCGGACATCGGCTTGTCCGAGGCGGGAGTGCACTTTCGCGTCGATTCCGAATGGGGAAGCGGAGAGGTTCGCGCGCGAGTGCTCGGCGCCTTCAACGTCTCGAATCTCCTCGCCGTGCTGGGCGCGCTCATCGCGGCGGGCGTGAGCTTCGACGAAGCGCTGGGCGCGGTGGGCGCTCTCGACCCGGTGCCGGGCCGCCTCGAACGCGTGGGGGGAGGCGCCGCGCCTCTCGTGGTCATCGACTACGCGCACACGCCCGACGCGCTCGAGAAGGCGCTCGAGGCGCTGCGGGCTGTTGCTGGTTCGACGGCGCTTCGCGACCACGGGGTGGGAGCGGGCCGGTTGATCTGCGTCTTCGGATGCGGCGGCGACCGGGATGCGGGCAAGCGCCCCCTCATGGGACAAGTCGCCGCGCGCCTCGCCGACCGCGTGATCGTCACGAGCGACAACCCCAGGAGCGAGGCGCCCGGCGCGATCATCGACCAGATCCTCGCCGGGATTCGAAACGGCGCCGAATCGATCGAGGATCGCCAGGTCGCGATCTTCTCCGCCGTGCACCAGGCGCAGCCCGGCGACGTGGTGCTCCTCGCGGGCAAGGGGCACGAAACCTACCAGGAGATCGCGGGCGTGCGCCATCCGTTCAGCGACGGCGAGATCGCGCGCGCGGCGCTCGCCGAATGGGAGAGCGGAGCGAAATGAACGGCGAGGCGCACTTGTCGCAGGCGACGATGATGGATCTCGAGGAAGTGGCCCGCGCGGTCGCGGGAAAGCTGCACGGCGCGAACCTCTCCTTCTCCGGCGTCACCACCGACAGCCGCGCGGTGAACGCGGGCGACCTGTTCGTGGCGCTCGCGGGCGAGCGTTTCGACGGCAACGAATACATCGAGGAAGCGTTCCACCGCGGCGCCGTCGCGGCGATCGCCTCGCGCGTCGTGGGCGGCGCATCGCCCACGCCGCACATCGTCGTGGAAGACACGCGCGCCGCCCTGGGACGCCTCGCCGCCCACTGGCGGGCGAAGTTCACGCTGCCGCTCGTGGCGCTCACCGGCAGCAACGGCAAGACCACGGTGAAGGAAATGCTTTCGTCGATTCTCGCGGCGCACTGCGGCGGGCGCGCGCCGGTCCTCGCCACGCAGGGCAACCTCAACAACGACATCGGCATGCCGCTCACGCTCCTCAAGCTGCGCGGCCAGCATCGCTACGCGGTGGTCGAGATGGGCATGAACCACGCCGGCGAGATCGATTACCTCACGCGCATCGCGCGGCCCACGGTGGCGCTCGTGAACAACGCGCAGCGCGCGCACGTCGGCATCCTCGGCAGCGTCGAGGCGATCGCGCGGGCGAAGGGCGAGATCTACGCGGGGCTCGGACCGAACGGCGTCGCGGTGGTCAACGGCGACGACGAGTTCGCGCCCTATTGGAGGTCGCTGAATCCGGGCCGGCGCATCGTGACTTTCGGGCTCGAGGAAGGCGCGACGGTGCGCGCCACGTTCGCGGGAGCGCACGTGCGCTTCACCACGCCCGTCGGCATGTTCCCGGTCGCGATGCAGGTGCGCGGAGAGCACAACGTCCGCAACGCGGTGGCGGCGTGCGCCGCGGCGCACGTGCTCGAGATTCCGCTTCGCGCGATGCACGACGGACTCGCATCGTTCGGCGGCGTTCCGGGGCGCCAGCAGCGTCGCCGCGGCCGCTCCGGCGGCATCGTGATCGACGACAGCTACAACGCGAACCCCGAATCGATGAAGGCGGCGGCCCAGGTCCTCGCGGCCGAGCCGGGGCGCAGGGTCTTCGTGATGGGCGACATGGGCGAGCTCGGACCGGGTAGCGCGGCCATGCACGCCGAGGTCGGGCGCTTCGCGAAGGAGGCGGGCGTCGATGCGCTGATGGCGTTCGGCGAGCAGAGCCGCCATGCGGTGCAGGCCTTCGGTTCCGGCGCGATGCACTTCAACGACATCGAGTCGCTCACCAAGGCCGCCGCGCGGGAGGCCGGCGCGGGCGCGGCGATCCTCGTGAAGGGCTCGCGCTTCATGCAGATGGAGCGCATCGCCGACGCGCTCGCGGCCAACGGAGACGGTCGTGCTGTATGACCTCGCGCAATGGCTCTCGGCCGACGCGAAGATTCGCGCCTTCAACGTCTTCACGTACATCACGCTGCGCGTGGTCCTCGCCGCGCTCACCGCGCTCGCGATCTCGTTCATCGTGGGGCCCGCGATGATCCGCAGGCTCACGGTGTACAAGATCGGCCAGTCGGTGCGCGACGACGGCCCGCAGTCGCACCTCATCAAGACGGGAACGCCGACGATGGGCGGCGCGTTGATCCTCGTCTCGGTGTCGGTCACGACGCTCCTCTGGGCGGACCTCGCCAACCGCTACGTGTGGATCGTGCTCCTCACGACGCTGGGCTTCGGACTCGTCGGCTGGGTCGACGACTGGCGCAAGGTCGTGCACCGCAATCCGAAAGGCCTCTCGGCCCGGTCGAAATTCTTCTGGCAATCGGTCATCGCGGCGTTCGCGGTGTCCTATCTCGCGTACAGCGCGAGGCTCCCGCAGCAGACCGAGCTGATCGTGCCGTTCTTCAAGACCATCGCGATCCCGCTGGGAACGGTCGGCTTCATCATCCTCGGCTACTTCGTCGTGGTCGGTACTTCGAACGCGGTGAACCTCACCGACGGCCTCGACGGCCTCGCGATCATGCCGACCGTGATGATCGCCGGGGCGCTCGCGGTGTTCGCGTACGTGTCGGGGAACGCCGTGTTCGCGAAGTATCTCGGCTTTCCGCTCATCCCCGGCGCGGGGGAGCTCGCGGTGATCTGCGGCGCGATGACCGGCGCGGGACTCGCCTTCCTCTGGTTCAACGCCTATCCCGCGGAAGTCTTCATGGGCGACGTGGGGGCGCTCGCGCTGGGCGCCGCGCTCGGGATGGTCGCCCTCGTCGTGCGCCAGGAGATCGTGCTGCTGATCATGGGCGGCGTCTTCGTGGTGGAGACGCTCTCGGTGATCATCCAGGTCGCCTCGTTCAAGCTGACCGGCAGGCGCGTCTTCCGCATGGCGCCCCTGCATCACCACTACGAATTGAAGGGCTGGAAGGAGAACCAGGTCGTGGTGCGCTTCTGGATCATCACGATGATGCTGGTGCTCTTCGGCCTTTCAACGTTGAAGCTGCGGTGAATCCTCTCAACCAGAAGCACGCGAGGTGACGAATGTGGAATGGCAAGGAAAAAGCGTCCTCGTTCTCGGCCTGGGTGATACGGGGCTATCGAGCGTTCGCTGGCTCGCGGGGCGCGGTGCGCGGGTGCGTGCTGCCGATACGCGAAAGGCGCCTCCGGCCCTGGGAGCGCTCCGCGCGCAATTCCCCGCGGTTCGCGTTGAGCTCGGAGCCTTTCGCACGACGCTCCTGGAAGGCGTGGACGCGGTCGTTGCGAGTCCGGGCGTTGCGCTACGCGAGCCGGTCCTGCGCGCCGCGATCGAGCGCGGCATCGAGGTGGTTGGCGACGTCGAGGTCTTCGCCCGCGAAGTCGCGCGCCGCTCTCCGGGAGCTCGCGTGCTGGCAATAACCGGGACCAACGGCAAGTCCACGGTGACGGCGCTCGCCGGCGCCATGGGCCGCGCCGCGGGCTACGAGACGATCGTCGCGGGCAACATCGGCTTGCCGGTGCTCGATGCGCTCGATTCGCCGCAGGCCGAGCGCGCCGCGCTGTACGTGCTCGAGCTGTCGAGCTACCAGCTCGAGACGACCTCGAGCCTCGCCCTCGACGCCGCCGCGATGCTCAACCTCACGCAGGACCATATGGACCGCTACGACTCCATGGACGATTACGCGCGTGCCAAGGAGCGGATCTTCCGCCAGGCGTCGAAGCGCGTCGTCAATCGCGACGATCCGCGAAGCGCCGCGATGGGCGGCGCGAGCGCCTTCTCGTTCGGCCTCGGCGTGCCGGCGAACGACAGGCAATGGGGACTCGATGCGTCGTGCACGTGGATGCGGCGCGGCGACGCGGGCGTGATCGCGCTCGGCGAGATGGCGGTGCAGGGAATGCACAACGCCGCGAACGCGATGGCGGCGCACGCGCTGCTCTGCGCGATCGACGCGCCCGCTGCGCCGCTCGCGCAGGCGATGCGCGAATTCAAGGGCCTGCCCCACCGCGTCGAGCTCGTCGCCGAGGCGGGCGGCGTCGCCTTCTACGACGATTCGAAAGGCACCAACGTCGGCGCCACGGTCGCGGCGCTCGAAGGCTTCCGCACGCCCGTCGTGCTCATCGCCGGCGGCGACGGCAAGGGCCAGGACTTCGCGCCGCTCGCGCCGGCCGTGAAGCGCCGCGCGCGCGCCGCCGTGCTGATCGGGCGCGACGGGGGACGCATCGCCGCGGCGCTCGCACGCTCCGACGTGCCGCTCGCGCGCGCGAGCTCGATGGAGGAAGCCGTGGAGAGCGCCTTCGCGCTCGCATCGCCCGGCGACGCGGTGCTGCTCTCGCCCGCGTGCGCGAGCTTCGACATGTTCCGCGACTATCGCCACCGCGGCGAGATGTTCGCCGCCGCGGCGCGCGCCATCGCGATGCGCAAGGGGCGCTGATGCTCTACAACCCCGCTCGCCGCCAATCGAGCCTCGACCCGGCATTGCTGTGGTCGGCGCTCATGCTCGGCGCGATCGGGCTCGTCATGGTGTATTCGGCCTCGATCGCGATGGCCGAGGCGGAGCGCTTCACGGGCTTCCGCACCAGCTACTTTCTCGTGCGCCACTCGATCTATCTTCTGGTCGGTTTGGCGTTTGCCGCGGCGCTGTTTCGCATTCCCCTCTGGCTTTGGCAGAGGGCGTCGCCGTGGCTTTTTCTCGCCGGCACCGCGATGTTGGTCGCGGTCCTCGTTCCCGGGCTGGGCCGAGAGGTGAACGGTGCGCGGCGCTGGCTCCCGCTGGGCATCGCCACCTTCCAGCCCTCGGAGCTCATGAAGCTCTTCGTCGTCCTGTACGCAGCCGACTACACCGTGCGCAAGGCCGCGTTCATGGACGACTTCAAGAAGGGCTTCCTGCCGATGTTCGCGGTGATGACCGCCATCGCGGCATTGATGTTGCGCGAGCCCGATTTCGGCGCGCTGGTGGTGGTGACCGCGATCGCGATGACGGTGCTCTTCCTCGGCGGGCTCAACTGGAGGCTCTTCGCGGGCCTCGCGGCGCTGCTGGGCGTGGCCTTTACCGTGCTCATAGTCTCCTCGCCATACCGCCTGCAACGCATCCTCGGCTTCATGGATCCGTGGAGCGATTCGTACGGCAAGGGCTACCAGCTCTCGCACTCGCTGATCGCCTTCGGGCGCGGCGAGTGGTTCGGCGTGGGGCTCGGCGCGAGCGTCGAGAAGCTCTTCTACCTTCCCGAGGCGCACACCGATTTCCTGCTGGCGGTGATCGCCGAGGAGCTCGGCTTCGTCGGCGTGCTCGCGGTGATCCTGCTGTTCCTGTTCCTCGTGCATCGCGCGTTCGCGGTGGGACGGCAAGCCGCGAGCCTCGAGCGCTATTTCGCGGCGCTCGTCGCGCAAGGCATCGGCGTGTGGATCGCGGGCCAGGCGTTCATCAACATGGGCGTGAACATGGGGCTTCTCCCGACGAAGGGGCTCACCCTGCCGCTCCTCTCGTTCGGTGGCACCGGCATCGTGGTCACCTGCATGGCGCTCGGCATCCTCATGCGCATCGATTGGGAAAATCGCTACCTGATGCGAGGGGGTTCGCTGTGAATCGAACCATCCTCATCATGGCGGCGGGCTCCGGAGGACACATCTTTCCGGGCCTCGCGATCGCGAAGGAGCTCGTGGCCCGCGGCTGGAAGGTGCACTGGATGGGCACGCCCGCGGGCATGGAGGGCAGGCTCGTGAGGCAGGCGGGCTACCCGATGGTCACCGTGAACATGAGCGGCGTGCGCGGCAAGGGCGTCGTCGCGTGGCTCGCGTTGCCGTTGAAGATTCTCGTAGCGTTCTGGCAGTCCACGGTCGCGATCTTCCGCATCCGTCCCGACGTGGTGATGTCGATGGGCGGCTACGTCGCGTTCCCCGGCGGCATGATGGCGGCGCTCTGGGGCAAGCCCCTCGTGGTGCACGAGCCCGGCGCCGTCGCGGGCATCACCAATCGCCTGCTTGCCCCTGT
>JADGRS010000297.1 GCA_017880705.1 Burkholderiales bacterium | reverse complement strand
AAGCGCACGTGCACGAGTCCAAATGGCTCCGCAAGCGACAGCAACACGCACACCACCGCCAGCGCGGGCAAGGACCAACGTGCGAGCCGCGCCGTGTGGCGAGCGAGGCCCACTCCGAGGCCCATGCCGAGGAACGCGGCGAGCATGACGAGGTTGGCGAAGTAGGCCGCGACGCGGATCTGCGTCGTGAGCCAGCGGATCATCGCCAACTCCAAGACGAGGATCGCGAACGTGACCGCGGCCAGCGTGAATGCGGGGTTGCGATACGCGGGCAGCGTGGGCGAGGCGGCGGTCATGGAGCCCGCATCCTAGTCGATATGCGCGCTGCACACAAAAATTGATGCCGTGGCGCGCCGGTCAGATCTGTCTCCCACGCTCGGCCCAGTAGGGCTCACGCAGCTCGCGCTTGAGCGTCTTTCCCGCCGTGCTGCGGGGGAATTCCGCCATGATCGCCACGCTCGAGACGCGCTGGAAGCGCGCGCCGACCCGCTCGTTGATCCAGTCGCGGAGCGCGTCCGCCGTGACGCTCGCCCCTGCCCGGAGAATCACCGCGGCGAGCGGGGTCTCGCCCCACTTGTCGTGCGGGATGCCGAAGACGGCCACCTCGCGCACGTCGGGATGATGCGCCGCGACCTCCTCGATGTCGCGCGGATATACCTTCACGCCGCCGGAGTCGATCATGTCCTTCTTGCGATCCACGAGGTGCAGATAGCCTTCCTCGTCCACGTGGCCGATATCGCCGGTATGGAGCCAGCCGTTGCGGATCGCATCCGCCGTGAGGTCGGGTCGCTTGTAGTACCCCTTCATCAGCATCGGCCCGCGACCCACGATTTCCCCGGCTTCGCCCGGAACCGCGTCGCTGCCGTCCTCGCGGACGATCCGCATGCTAAAGAAGGCAGGAGGCACGCCGACCGAGCCGCCCTTGCGCACCGCCTCGCTGCGATCGAGGATGGTGACGAATCCCTCGGTAAGCCCGTAGAGCTCGTAGAGGCGTCCCGGCAGCTCCGCGTTCAGCCGGTCCTTGTCCTGCTGCAGGAGCGGCGCCCCCAGCGAGATTACGCATTCGAGCGACGCGAGCCGTCGCGGATCGAATCCCGGGGCTCCCAGGATCGCCACGATCTGCGCCGGGACGAGCATCACGTGCGTCACCCGCTCGCGCTCGATCGCCGCGATGGTTTCCTCCGCGTCGAACTGCCGCAGCAGGATGTAGGTGCCGCCGAGATAGAACGACGGCATCATGGTGACGAAGGCGCCGTTGAACACGATCGCGCCGCTGTGCAGCGTCCGGGACTCGGGCGTCATTCGGAAGGCGGGGCCCATGAGGGTCGCGTACATCGAGCGCACGAAATGCGTGTGCATGATGCCCTTCGGCACGCCGGTCGTGCCGCTCGTGAACATGATGTTGAAGAGGTCGCCCTCGGTGACCTGTGCCGGTGCGAGCGTCTCCGGCTGCGCGGCGCAGAGGGCCGGGTAGTCGCCGAAATCGGGAGAGCCGCCGTCAATCAGCAGCACGTTCGTGGGGAGATCTTCGCGCATCGCGCGCAGCAATGGGAGCATCGAGGACTGCGAGATGAGACAGCGCGCGTCCGAGCCGCGCAGCAGGCTCGCGAGCCCTTCCCGCAGGAGGAGCGGCGAAAGGGGCACGAGCGTCGCGCCGATTGTCGGCACCGCCCAGTACGCCTCGAGGAGCTCGAGCGAGTTGGCGGCGAGTGTCGCCACCTTGTCTCCGGGCCCGATGCCGAGCGCGCGCAGCGCGTTGCCCGCGCGGGCGACGCGTCTCCAGAACTGACCGAAGGTGATCCGCCGGCCCTCGAACACGACGGCAATGGCGTCGGGTCGATAGCGCGCCTGGCGTGAGATCAGAGTGGCGAGTTCGAGCATCGTCGCGCGCCCTGCTACTTGCCGGTCCCGCGCAGCTTTCCCACGATGCCCGTGGGAACGAAGTACACGCAGGCGATGAAAAGAAGTCCCATCCACAGCATCCATCGGTCCGGGTGCAGCGCCTTTGCGAGGAATGGGGCGGCGGAAAGCGCGTCGGAGGCTCGCGCCATCCCGGACTGCAGATAGTTCTGCGCCAGGATGAACAGGGTCGCACCGACCACCGCTCCATACATCCTGCCCATGCCGCCGATCACGACGATGAGGAGGATGTCGGTCATCACCTCGAAGCTCAGGAAAGTCTTCGGGCCGACATAGCGCAGCCACAGGGCCATGAGCGCTCCGGCGAGCGTCGCCACGAGCGCGGCAATGCAATTGGCCAGCGTGCGGTAGACGACCGTGCGATAGCCCAGCGCCTCGGCGCGGAAATCGTTCTCGCGAATGGCAAGCAAGACGCGGCCGAAATGCGAATTGACCACGCGCAGCAGGAGCAGGAACAGGCCGATCGAGCAGAAGAAGATCAGGTAATAGGTGATGAGACGCCCGTCGATGCCGCGGCCGAGGATGTCCGCCTCGAGCAGGCGATAAGCGGGCGTCAGCAACCGGGGCACCGCGAACGTCTTGCCATCTTCGCCCCCGGTGAAGTCGGAGAGTTGCGAGGCGAGGACGCTGAATGCCGATGCGACGGCCAGCGTGATCATCGCGAAGAACAGCGCCCGCACGCGCAGCGAGAGGAGGCCGATCGCAAGGGCCAGGACGAGTGCCACCAACAGCGCGGTTGCGAGCCCGGCGAACACCGCCCACCAGGACGGGCCCATCGTCGCGAGCGCGAGCCCTACGCCATAGGCGCCGATCCCGTAGAACATGGTGTGGGCGAACGACACGATCCCGGTATAGCCGAGCAGCAGGTCGTACGACGCCACCAGGACGATGAACACGCAGATGGTCGCCGCGGTGTTGAGCGCCCGCGCTCCGCTGGCGACAAAAGGTGCGATCGCCAGGCTCACCAGGATGACGATGAGGAGCGCGGCGAGCAGGCGGCTTCGCGGCGGGTCGTCGGAAAGCATGGTGCGGAGCATGCGGGCCTCAGCGTCTCGCCACGGCATAGAGCCCGGCGGGGCGCCACAGCAGGATCCCCACCATGAGCAGGATGTCTGAGGCGAGCGCCAGTTTCGGAACGAGGAATCCGGCGTAATTCGCCACCAACGCGGTGAGAAGGGCGCCCAGGAAGCAACCGCCGACCGAGCCCAGTCCGCCGATGATGATGACGATGAACACCATGACCACGATCTCGCCGCCCATCGAAGCCGTGAGCATCTCCCGATAAAGCCCCCACAGAACGCCTCCCAGCCCGGCGAGCGCCGACCCGGCGACGAACACGCCCACGAAGAGCCGCCTGATTCGATACCCCAGGGCCTCCACCATCGGGCCGTTCTCCACGCCGGCGCGGATCAGCAAGCCGATTCTCGTGCGGTTCAGGACCAGGAACATCACCGCAAAGACGGCCACGCCGACGGCTACCGCGAGCAAGCGATACTTTTCGATGGCGACGTCGCCCATCACGATCGCGCCCCGCAGGCCCTGGGGCAAGGGCAGCGGAATCTGGTCCGGGCCCCAGATCACGCTGAGGAGCTGCTCGATGACGATCGCGCCACCCATCGTGATCAGGATCTGCCGCAAGTGCTGCCCATACACGGGCCGGATGATGAGGCGCTCGAATACCCAGCCTACGATCCCGGTGGCGACCATCGCCGCCACGATGGCAAGGGCGACGGCCGACAGGTTCAGCGCGAGGGAATCGGCGCTGGTCCAGTCGCTCAAGGGCAGCAGCACCAGCGTTGCCGCGTACGCTCCCACCGCGACGAAAGCGCCGTGTCCGAAATTCAGCACGTCCATCAGGCCGAACACCAGCGTGAGGCCGCTCGCCATGATGAAGATCATCATGCCCATGGCGAGCCCGGCGACGGTGAGCGTGATCCATGCGGGGAAGCTGCCTACGAGAGGGAGCATGGCGATCGCGACGACCGGCACCAGCAGGAGCGGGGCGATATCCAGCGCCGCGCCCGGAAGCTCTTCGGGCGAGGTCGACGCCGCGCTCACGACATCGTCATTCAAGAATGAACCTCCATCGCGAGCCCCAGGAGGCGCGCTTGCAACGCGCGATCCGCGGCGAATTCGCGCATCGACCCCGCGTGCACGATGCACCCGTCGTCCATCACGGCGACGCGATCGCCAAGGCTTTTCACGAAGCTCACGTTCTGTTCGACCAGCAGGATCGTCGTTCCCGTCGCCTTCAGTTCGCGGAATGCCGCGAGCAGGCTCTGGACGATTGCGGGCGCGAGCCCCTTGGTGGGCTCATCCACGAGCAGGAGCCTGCGGGGCTCGACGATCGCGCGCGCGATGGCGACCATCTGCTTCTGCCCGCCGGAGAGGTTGCCGGCCGGCAAATTCCAGAACCTTCGCAACGCCGGCATGAAACCGAAGATCCATTCCAGGCGCCGCGGATCCATCTTCGCCTGCCGCGCGCCCAGGAGCAGATTCTCGCGCACCGTGAGATCGGAAAACACCGCCATGCTCTCCGGCACGTAGGCGAT
>JADGRS010000296.1 GCA_017880705.1 Burkholderiales bacterium | reverse complement strand
AAGAAGCTCACCGACTCGTCGCAGAAGACGCTCGAGCAGGCGACCGAGGACGTGGATCTCTCGGGAATCGAGGTGACCGACGGCGAGGCGCAGCCCGACGTCCAGACCGAGGACATCGACGACGCGCCGGTCGTGAAGTACGTGCAGAAGATCCTGCTGGACGCCATCAACGGCGGGTGCTCCGACATCCACTTCGAGCCCTACGAGAAGTTCTACCGCATCCGCTACCGCACCGACGGGATCCTCTACGACGTGGCCCAGCCGCCGCTCGCGATCAAGGAAAAGATCGCCTCGCGCATCAAGGTCGTCTCCCGGCTCGACATCTCGGAGAAGCGCGTGCCGCAGGATGGCCGCATGAAGCTGGTGATGTCGAAGACCCGCGCGATCGACTTCCGCGTCTCGACGCTGCCGACACTCTTCGGCGAGAAGATCTGCATGCGCATCCTCGATCCGTCGAGCGCGACGCTCGGCATCGACGCCCTCGGCTACGATCCCGACCAGAAGGAGAACCTCCTCGCCGCGATCAGCCGGCCGTACGGCATGGTGCTGGTGACGGGTCCCACGGGATCGGGCAAGACGGTGTCGCTCTACACCTGCCTCAACATCCTCAACAAGCCCGGCATCAACATCTCGACCTGCGAGGACCCGGCGGAGATCAACCTCCCGGGCGTGAACCAGGTGAACGTGAACGACAAGCAGGGCCTCACGTTCGCCGTGGCCCTCAAGGCGTTCCTGCGGCAGGACCCGGACATCATCATGGTGGGCGAGATCCGCGACCAGGAGACCGGCGAGATCTCGATCAAGGCGGCGCAGACGGGCCACATGGTGCTTTCGACGCTGCACACCAACGACGCGCCGGCCACCCTCTCGCGCCTCATGAACATGGGCATCGCGCCCTTCAACATCGCATCCAGCGTGATCCTGGTCACCGCGCAGCGCCTCGCGAGGAAGCTGTGCAGCTGCAAGAAGCCGGTGGACATCCCCGAGGAGGCGCTGAAGCGCGCGGGGTATCGCGACGACGACCTGGACGGCTCATGGCAGCCGTTCGCGCCCACCGGATGCGAGCTATGCAAGAATACCGGCTACAAGGGACGCGTCGGCATCTACCAGGTGATGCCGATCTCCGAAGAGATGGAACGCATCATCATGAAGAATGGAAACGCGATCGACCTGGCCGACCAGGCGTCGCGCGAAGGAATCAAGGATCTGCGCCAGTCGGGGCTGGTCAAGGTGAAGAAGGGTCTGACGTCCCTCGAAGAGGTCGAGGCCGTCACCAACGAGTAGGGAGACGAACATGGCAGCCGTCGCGAAGAAAGATACCGGCAAGGACGTCAAGCTCTACAACTTCAAGTGGAGCGGCAAGGACAAGTCCGGCAAGACCCAGACGGGCGAGATCCGCGCGGCGGGCGACCACATCGTGCTGGCGCAGCTGCGCCGCCAGGGGATGCAGAAGATCTCCGTGAAGAAGGTGAGCTCGCGCGGCGGCAAGAAGATCAGCGAGAAGGACCTCACCATCTTCACCCGCCAGCTCGCGGTGATGATGAAGGCGGGGGTGCCGCTGCTGCAGGCCTTCGACATCGTGGGCCGCGGGCACAACAACCCCTCGGTGGCCAAGCTCCTCCTCGACATCAAGACCGACGTCGAGACCGGGTCGTCCCTTGCGCAGGCCTTCCGCAAGTACCCGCTCTATTTCGACGCCCTGTTCTGCAACCTCGTGGCCGCGGGCGAGCAGGCTGGTATTCTCGACACGCTCCTCGAGCGGCTCGCGACCTATCAGGAGAAGATCCTCGCGATCAAGGGCAAGATCAAGAGCGCGCTCTTCTATCCGATCTCGATCATCGTGGTGGCGTTGGTCGTCACCGCGGTCATCATGATTTTCGTGATCCCGGTGTTCAAGGACCTCTTCAAGGGATTCGGCGCTGAGCTTCCGGGGCCGACCCTCGTGGTGATGGCGATCTCGGACTGGTTCATCGGCAACATCTACTGGGTCCTCCCGGCAACTATCGGTGGCATCTGGTTCTTCTTCTATACGTGGAAGCGCTCGGCAACGATGCAGCACTTCATGGACCGGCTGATCCTCAAGGTTCCGGTCTTCGGCGAGGTGATCCGCAAGGCTTGCATCGCGCGCTGGTGCCGCACCCTTTCCACGATGTTCGCCGCGGGCGTGCCGCTGGTCGAGTCGCTCGACTCCGTGGCCGGCGCTTCGGGCAACTTCGTCTACTTCGAGGCGACGAAGAAGGTGCAGTCGGAGGTCTCCACGGGAACCGGGCTCACCGTCGCGATGCAGAACTCTGGGGTCTTCCCGAGCATGGTGCTGCAGATGTGCGCGATCGGCGAGGAATCGGGCGCGCTCGACGCGATGCTCTCCAAGGTCGCCGACTTCTTCGAGGCGGAAGTCGACGAGGCCGTCGAGTCGCTCTCGTCGCTGATGGAGCCCATGATCATGGTGGTGCTGGGCGGCCTCATCGGCGGCATCGTGGTCGCCATGTACCTGCCGATCTTCAAGATGGGCCAGGCGATCTGAGGCGCGAGGCACGAGGCACGAGATAGAGACAAGAGGCAAAAGCCGCGCAACAGGGCCGCACTTCGGTGCGGCCCTGTTCTTCTCGCGCCTCGTGCCTCGCGCCTGACCCGCCATGGAATTCCTCGAAGTCCTGCGGCAATCGCCGGCGATGCTCATGGTCGCGGTGGGCCTCGTGGGCTTGTGCATCGGCTCGCTCCTCAACGTGGTGATCCACCGCCTTCCGAAGATGATGGAGGCCGACTGGCGCGATGAGTGCGCGTCCCTCGACGGCCGGGAGCCGACGCCCCGGGAGACCTACAATCTCTTTACGCCCCGCTCGGCTTGCCCGCAGTGCAAGGCGCCGATCACCGCGCTGCAGAACATCCCCGTGGTGAGCTGGCTGCTGCTGCGCGGCAAGTGCGCACGGTGCGCGGCGCCGATCAGCGCGCGCTATCCCATGGTGGAGATCCTCGGCGCCGCGCTCGCGGCGCTGGTGGCGTGGCGCTTCGGCTACTCGACGGCCCTCGCCTACGCGCTCGTCTACGTCTGGGTGATGCTCGCGCTCGCCTTCATCGACTTCGACACGCAGCTGCTGCCCGACGACCTCACGCTGCCGCTCCTTTGGCTGGGGCTCATCGCCAACGTCGCGGGGACTTACACGGACCTGCGCTCGGCGGTGCTCGGGGCGGTGGGCGGGTACATGATCCTCTGGTGCGTCTACTGGGCCTTTCGCCTCATCGCGAAGAAGGAGGGCATGGGCTTCGGCGACTTCAAGCTGCTCGCGGCGATCGGCGCGTGGACCGGCTGGCAGGTGCTTCCCGTCGTCATCGTCATCTCCGCGGGACTGGGCGCTGTGATCGGCTCGATCGTGCTGGCGCTATCGAAGAAGGGCGTGGACACCCGCATCCCGTTCGGCCCCTATCTCGCGCTGGGTGGCGTCGCCGCGCTCCTCTGGGGCCGCGAAGCCGTTACCGCCTGGCTCGGCCGCTTTCCGGCGTGATCGCGATCGGCCTTACTGGGGGAATCGGCTCCGGCAAGACCACCATCGCGGACCGCTTCGCGGCCCTCGGGGCGACGGTCGTCGACACCGATGCGATCGCGCGTTCCCTCACGGGCGCCGGCGGCGGCGCCGTCGACGCGGTTCGGGAAGCGTTCGGTGCGGGCTTCATCGCCGCCGACGGCGCGCTCGACCGCATCGCGATGCGCGATCTCGTGTTCGAGGACCCGCGTGCGCGGGCGAAGCTCGAATCGATCCTGCACCCCGCGATACGTGCCGCCGCCGATCGAGCGCTCGCCGATGCCTCCGGCGCCTACGCCGTGCTCGTGGTGCCCCTCCTGTTCGAGACCGGCGGCTACCGCGATCGCGTGGCGCGCACGCTAGTGGTCGACTGCGCGGAGCAACTGCAGGTCGAGCGCACGGCGAGGCGTTCGGGCCTCGCGGCCGAACAGGTGCGGGCGATCATGCGGGCGCAGTGGCCGCGCTGGAGGCGCCTCCAGATGGCCGACGACACGGTGTGGAACGGCGCCGGGGCCGATGCGCTGGATCCGCAATGCGAGCGATTGCACCGCCTCTACGCGGCGCTTGGTGCGATGGCGACCTAGATTTGTCAAGGCGGTGACATTGCCCCACAATCCCGCCCAACCCAAGGCGGGTCCGTGATCACCTACGAATATCCTCTCAACGAGCGCGTCAGGACCCTCCTCAGGCTCGAGGATCTTTACGATCGCGTGCGCTATTTTCTCTCCGAGAGCGATCCCAACGGTCACCACGCCGCCCTCACCAGCATGTTCGAGATCCTCGAGGTGGCAAGCCGCGCCGACCTGAAGAGCGACCTGCTCCAGGAGCTCGACCGCCAGCGCACCTTCCTCGAGGCGCTGCGCAACAACCCGGCGATCTCCGAGGAAAAGCTGAACGGGGTGCTGCGCGAGATCGACAGCGCCTTCGCCACCCTGCACGCCACCTCGGGCAAGACCGGCCAGGC
>JADGRS010000295.1 GCA_017880705.1 Burkholderiales bacterium | reverse complement strand
TCGATTCCCGCGGCGATGAGTCCCATGATCTGGTCCTGCAGGGCCTGGCGGTAGCCGCCGCGGTCCTCGTTCCAGATCACTAGGTCCACCGCGAGGCCTTTCAGGCGCCAGTAGGCGTGCGCCTGCACGAGCCGCCTCACCAGCTCGATATTCTCGGAGTTGCCGATCTGCAGGAGCACGATCGGCAGGTCCCCCGAGATCGCGTAGCTCCACAGTCCCGATTGGCCGCGGCGGTTCTTCAGAAGGACCGCGGCTTCGGCGCGCAGCGACGCATTGGCGTAGATGACCGAACCGGCGAGCCGGGAGTAGAGCTGCGCATCGGACTCGGTGGCGTTGATCTGCTGCAGCGTGACCCAGCTGTGGGTGCCCGCCAGGTCGAAGACGCGGTCGGCGAGATGGCGGTCCTGGTATTTCGCGACGAGGCCCACGGCGGCCTCGCGCGTCTCGGCGACGCCCCAGACCGTGTCGATCGTCACCGTCTGCTGCGGATCGAGCGTGACGCGCCGGCGTATCGCGGCGATCGGGTCGAGGACCGAGCCTTCGCCACCCGCGAGGTCCCCGATCTCGACCATCGCCTGCGGGTCGACGGGGCTGCGTCCACGCCCGATGAAGCGCATTCGATCCGTCTCGTACGAAGCGTCCCCCGCTTCGGCGCCGTGCACGGCCATCAGGTGCAGCATCCACGGCGGCTGCTCCTCGCGCGAGCGCGAGCGGCGCGTGCACAGGATGGCGCTGCGTTCGCGCACGATCTCGGTCTGCACGAACAGGTTGGAGAACGCGGGGTGCAGCGCGTCGGCGGCGGCGGGCGCGAGGGCCACCTCCGCGTAGGTGGTGACGTCGATCGTGCGGCGCGCGCGCGAGCGGTTGGTGATCCGCAGCCGGCGCAGCTCGATGTCGTCCTCCGGCGAGACGACGATCTCGGTGTGGGATTCGAGATCGTCGTCGAGGCGGCGAAACTCGGCGCGCGCCTCGCTGAAGATCGCCTCGTAGTGGGCGGGCCGCTTGAGCGTGGGCTGGTGCGCCGCGGACCAGAACTCGCCGCTCGCGACGTCGCGGATGTAGCAGAACGTGCCCCAGGGATCGCAGGTGGCGTCCTCGCGCCAGCGCGTGATCGCGAGATCCTTCCAGCGCGTGCTTCCGCCACCGGCGTTGGTCACCATGACGTGGTACCTGCCGTTCGACAGGAGCTGCACTTCCGGCATCGGGGTGTCGGGCGTGGCCAGCACGCGCACCGGCGCCGCGGGGCTCATCGCGGACCCGGGCGCCGCGGGCAGCTCGGCGGGATGCGAATGGAACGAGGCGACCTTCGGAACGCGCTCCTGCAGCAACAGGAGCGATGCCTTGAACAACGGGTCCGACTCGAAGCGCTTCTGCATCGGCCGCGCGAGCAACAGGTGCGCGAGGGAGAGCAGGATCATGCCCTGGTGGTGCGCCATGAACGAACGCACCACGACGCTCGTCTGGCCCCGCGGCACGCGCACGGCGGTGTAGTCGATCGCCTCGTAGAGCCCGTAACGGCCTGCCAGCCCGGCGGCGGCGAGGGTCTCGAGGTTCACGCAGGCTTCCTCGGGCGCCACCATCAGCGCGAGCGCCGACGCATAGGGCGTTACGACGAGATCCTCCGCGAGGCCGCGCTTCAATCCGAGGCCGGGAACTCCGAAGGCGCGGTATTGGTAGTTCAGGCTCGAGTCCACCGAGTTGTACCCGCACTCCGAGATGCCCCAGGGCACGCCGCGCTGCTCCCCGTAGGCGATCTGCCGCTCGACCGTCACCCGGCAGGTCTGGTCGAGCAGCGTGCCGTCGTAGCTCGGCATCACAAGGAGCGGCATGAGGTACTCGAACATCGAGCCGCTCCACGACATGAGGACCGCTTCGCCCCCCGCCGTCGTGAGCAGGCGCCCCAGGGCGAACCAGTTCTCCTGGGGCAGCTTGCCTTGCGAGATCGCGACAAAGCTCGCGAGCCGCGCCTCCGAAGCGAGCAGATCGTAGTAGCTCGAATCGCGGCGCAGCTCGCTCACGTTGTATCCGATGGCGAGCAGGCGCCTCGCGGCGTCATAGAGGAAGCCGTAGTCCATGTCGGCGAGCTCGTCGCAGCGCTGCGCGAGACGCTCGACCTGCGCAATGCGCTGCGCGGCGGGATGGGCCGCCCCGGCGGGCAGCGACTGCGCTTCCAGCGCCGCGAGCTCGCGCAGCGTCGGGATCGCACCGATGCCGCTCCACGAAGCAAGATGCTCCAGCTCGCCGCGCATCGTCCGGCATTGCCGCGCAAGCGCGTCGAGCCAGTACGCCGCGTCGCCGCCCGCGGCGGCGTCGGGCGAGCCCGCCTCGGAAAACCGCGCGGCGACGGCCGAGATTCCCGCATCGAGGCGCGCGACGCATCGGCGCGCGGCGTCCAGCGCCGTGGGCCGTGCGTCGAGCGCGTCCTGCAGGTCGCGCCGCAAGGGGTCGAGCGACACGGACCCGGCGGGGCCCAGCGACTCGGCGAGCGCGCGCAGCGTGTCGCTCAATCCCTCGAACCACCGCGGGCCCATGATCGGGTCGTCGACGAGCGCGAGCAGCCCCGGGCGCAACGTCATCAGGTGGCCCGCGAGATTTCCGCTGTCCACCGACGACACGTAGAGCGGCTGCAGCGGCTGCAGGGTCTGCGTGTCGTACCAGTTGTAGAAGTGCCCCTGGTAGCGCTCCATGGAGAGCATCGCCGCCATCGCGCTCTCGGTGCGAAGGATGAGCTGCCCCGCGGGGATGAAACCGAAGTCGTAGGCGGTCAGGTTCGCGAGCAGCGTGAGTCCCATGTTGGTCGGCGAGGTGCGATGCGCGACCTTTGCCGCCGGATGCTCCTGGTAGTTGTCGGGGGGCAACCCGTGGTCGTCGGGACCGACAAACGCTTCGAAGAACCCCCACGTCCTGCGCGCGAGAGTGCGCAGGAAGAGCGCCTGGTCGGTGCTGAACCTTGCGGCGCGCCGGGTGAGCGGGCGGCTGATCCACCACGCGACGCCCGGCGAGACGAACCAGAGAACCAGGAACGGGGCGGCTTGCGACAAAGCCCCCGACGGGCCAGCCGCCAGCAGGCCGGCCGCGGCGACGGCGATCACGGGGGAGATCCACATCGATCGGATCGAGGCCGCGAGCCCGGAGCGGATCGCGGCTTCGCCGCCGCCGCCGGAACCGGCGCCGTCATCGGCCGAGGGACTCCACTCGAGGAGCCGCCTTCGCGTCACGAGCATCCGCCACGCGGTGCGCGCGATCGCATCGAGGTGGACGGTCGCCTCGTACGGAAGGAATGCGATCGTCATCGCCGCCTGCGCGACGTGCCGCCCCGCCGCGCTCGCCGCGAAGCGCCTGCGCATCGGCGCCTCCACGGGCCTTCGCATGAAATCGACGGCGACGGCGCACGCGGGCGGGAGCAGCAACATTGCGATCACGACGATCGTCCAGGGCCACGCGAAGGGAGCGAGCGTCCATCCGAGCAGCAGCAGCAGCGTGATCGCGGGCGGGACGAGGCTGCGCCGCAGGTTGTCGAGGAGCTTCCACTGCGAGAGGGCCGACAGCGGATTGGCGGCCTTGCGCCCGCCGGGGCCTGTCACGAACGGAAGCAACCATTCGGCGACTTGCCAATCGCCCCGTATCCACCGATGGCGGCGGCTCATGTCCGCGCCGTACGTCGAAGGATGGTCCTCGTAGAGCTGCACGTCGCTCAACAGGCCCGAGCGCGCATAGCAGCCCTCGAGCAGGTCGTGGCTGAGGATGCGATTCTCGGGGAAGCGCCCGCCGAGCGCGCGCTCGAACGCATCGACGTCGTAGATCCCCTTGCCGATGAAGGAGCCTTCCCCGAGCACGTCCTGGTAGACGTCCGAAACGACGCGCGTGTAGGGATCGATTCCCGGGTCGCCCGCATGCAGGCGCGCGAACCACGAGCGGCTCGCGCCCGGCAGGGCGACGCCCACGCGCGGCTGGAGGATTCCGTACCCGTCGGTCACGATCTCGCTGCCGCCGCCCGCCGCATCGAAGCGCGGGCGGTTCAGCGGATGCGCCATCACGCCGACGAACTGGCGCGCCGAATCGCGCGGCAACGCGGTGTCGGTATCGAGCGTGATCACGTACCTCACTTGCCCGAGGCGCGCGGCATCGCCGACGACGAGCGAAAAGTTCTGCGTTCCGCCGCCGCGCAGGAAGGCGTTCAGTGCCGCGAGCTTTCCGCGCTTGCGCTCGTATCCCATCCAGGTTCGCTCGTGCGCATTCCAGAGGCGCGGGCGCTGGAACAGGAAGAACGTGTCGCCGGGCGGCCCGTCCTCGGGGGAGCCGGGCGCGAGGGGGTACTTCCGGTTGAGGCCCTCGATCGCGCCGCGGGCGAGCGCGAGCAGCGCCGCGTCGCCGGGCATCGTCTCGAGGGCCGCATCGTGGAAATCGGTGAGCAAGGCGAAGTGCAGGTGCTTGTCGCGATTGGCGAGGAAGCGGTCCTCGAGCGCCTCGGCGAGGCTCGCGATGC
>JADGRS010000036.1 GCA_017880705.1 Burkholderiales bacterium | reverse complement strand
CCCGCGGCCTACCGTTATACCGAGGTGCGCCTCACCGCTTTCGCGGAGCACGTGCTCCTGTCGGAGCTCGATCGCGGGACCGTCGACTTCATCGACAACTACAACGGCGAATTCCAGGAGCCGAAGCTGCTGCCCGCGCGCCTTCCGGTGATGTTGCTGAACGGCGCCTCCGGCATCGCGGTCGGCATGGCAACCGAGATCCCGCCGCACAACTTGAAGGAAGTCGCGGAAGCCTGCGCGCAGACGCTCGAGAACGAGCCCGATGCGAAGCCGGTGATCCGCCCCATCAAGGGACCGGATTTCCCGGGCGGCGGGCAGATCATCTCGTCGCGCGACGAGATCAAGCGCGCCTACGAGACCGGCCGCGGCAGCGTCCGCGTGCGCGCGCGCTGGAAAGTGGAGAACCTCGCGCGCGGCCAGTACCGCATCGCCGTCACCGAGCTGCCGCCGAATGCGTCCGCCGCGAGAGTCCTGCTGGAGATCGATGAGCTCACCAATCCCAAGCCGAAGACGGGCAAGAAATCGCTCACGCCCGACCAGCAGAACCTGAAGGCGGCGGCCCTCGCCCTGCTCGAGAGCCAACGCGACGATTCGGACGGCGAGCATCCGGTGCGCGTGGTGTTCGAGCCGCGCACCAGCAAGGTCGATTCCGAGGAGCTGATGGCGTTCCTCCTCGCGCACACGTCGATGGAGGCGAACGTCTCCATGAACCTCGTGGCGATCGGCACCGACGGGCGCCCGCGCCAGATGGGGCTCTCGGAGGTCATCGCCGAGTGGGCAGCGTTCCGCCTCGTGGTGATCGGGCGCCGCCTGCGCCATCGCTTCGAGGAAGTCGCCGATCGCATGCACATCCTGGAAGGCCGCATGATCGCCTTCCTCTCGATCGACAAGGTGATCAAGGTCATCCGCAACGCGGACGAGCCCAAGTCCGAGCTGATCAAGGCATTCAGCCTCTCCGAACGACAGGCCGAGGACATCCTCGAGATACGCCTGCGCCAGCTCGCGAAGCTGGAGGGCATCAAGATCGAGCGCGAGCTCGCGGAGCTCAAGAAGGAATCGGCTTCGCTGAAGAAGCTCCTCGGCTCGCCCGCCGAGCGCCGCAAGCTCGCGGCGGCCGAGGTGCGCGAGGACGCGCGGCGCTTCGGCGACGCGCGCCGCACCTTCATCGAGGAGGCGGAGCGCATCACCGTGTCCGACGTGCAGGCGACGGTCGACGAGCCCGTCACGCTGGTCCTTTCGCGCAACGGCTTCCTGCGCTCGCGCTCCGGGCACGGCATCGATCGCGCCGGCCTCGCCTGGAAGGAAGGCGACGGCCCGCTCGCGATCGTCGAGACGCGCACGGTGCATCCCATCGTGCTCTTCGGCGCGAACGGTCGCGTCTTCAACGTGCGCGCCGCGGAGCTTCCCGGCGGCAAGGGCGACGGCGTGCCCGCTTCGTCCCTTGCGGAAACCGCCGGCACCGCGATCGTCGGAATGATCTCGGCCGTGCCCGAAACGCCGGTCCTGATGGGAACGAGCGGCGGGAATGCGTTGCGCGCAAAGGTCGAAGCATTCGTGACCCGTCAGCGTGCGGGGAAGAGCTTCGTCGCGGTGGGAGAAGGAGAATCGCTCCTCGCCCCCGCGATCCTTGGCGCCGACGCGAAGGAAGTCGCGGCCCTATCGCGCGACGGCCGCCTGCTCGTGTTTCCGCTCGAGGAAGTGAACGAGCTTCCGAGCGGCGGCCGCGGCGTGATGGCGATGCGGCTGCACGAAGGCGAGCCGATGCTCGGCATCCAGGTGGCCGACGCGGGACTGAAAATCGCCGCGTTCGGCCGCGGCGACAAGCGCACGACACTCAACGTGAAGCCCTCCGACCTCGAGCACTATCGCGGAACCCGCGCTCGCACTGGGCGGGTTCTGCAGGGATCGTTCAAGCGGGTGGAAGGATTCGAGGGATGATAGGATTTGCGCGAATCAAGCGGCCGGTGTTATTTCGCAGTTTTATTCATCACTGCGCAATAACACCTGTCGCCCTAATACTAGTCAGGTCTCATCGAAATGAGTGAACCTCGAAACGGCAGCGTGAAGAAGGAGCGTTTGACCTTCGGGCAATCGCTCGCCGTTATCGCTGGCGGGGTTCTTGGAGGTGTGGCCGGATGGTTCTTCGCAGGCGGGCAACTGTCGCGACTTGCCGCAGAGACCGGTCGTTCCTTTGTTGAAGCAGACAGTCGCGGCCCCGTAGTTGTGGGCTACATCATCATGGGCTGGCTCGCGGGAACGCTTGTGTCGTATCTACTCACCAGGGTTTGGGCGCGCTTCAAGCGGCCACCGCAGCATAGTGGGAGCGATGAGACCTAACAACACGTTGGAGCGGACCGTGAGGCACCGTGGGCCGCGTCTGGCCGCGGAACGGTCATCGTGGCCGGCCGCTCAACTCGGTCGTTAGACAGCATCAACATACCGGATGCATCCGCGATACCTTCGAAATGTCCGGGGCAAGAACCCTGGCCCCCGTGGACGCTCCGCGTATGCCTTCCGCTAACAGCCTGCGCGCCCTATACGAAAAGCATGAAGGCAAGCTCGCCGACAAATGGAGCCTCTACCTCGATGTCTACGAGCGCGTGCTCGCGCCGTATCGTGAACGGCCGATCGCTTTCGTCGAGGTGGGCGTGCAGAACGGCGGGTCGCTGGAGCTCTGGGCGAAGTACTTTGCGGATGCGCGCGTGGTCATCGGCTGCGACGCCAACCCAGCGTGCGGCGCGCTGCGCTTCGACGATCCGCGCATCGCGCTCTTGATCGGCCCCATCAACTCGCCGCCGGTTTACAGTGAGCTCACCGCGCGGGCTCCGCAGATCGACGTCTTCATCGACGATGGCTCGCACCATTCGCGCGACATCGTCAACTCCTTCTGCAATTACTTCCAGCACGTGGCGCCCGGCGGCCTCTACATCGTCGAAGACCTGCACTGCGCCTATTTCCGCGACTGGGGTGGTGGATACTCCGAGCCCGCGGGGGCGATGGGTTTCCTCAAGCTGCTCGCCGATGGCCTGCACCACGCGTACTGGAAGGACCAGGCCTCGTTCGAGGCGCAGGTGGCGCCTTTCCTGCCGCCGGGCGCGGCCATGGAAGCGAGCCTCGCCGCGGACATTTTCGCGATCGCGTTCTTCGATTCGATGTGCGTGATCGAGAAGCGCGCCGCGGGAGCCGAAGCCGGGCTGGGCGAGCGGGTGCTCGCGGGGCGCGAAGCGCCGGTTGATCCCAGGCCGCTCGAGATGCGCGGGAATATCGTCAAACCATCGCGCCGCTAGGCCGGTCCTGACGATGCTCTAGGATACGCACATGACGATATCGGGTCGATGCCTCTGTGGGGCCATTCGCTGGGAGAGCTCAGCGCCCCCGATTGTCACGCGCGTGTGCTGGTGCAGGGACTGCCAATACCTCGGTGCCGGCAGCGGAACGGTGAACGCCTGCTTCCGTACGGAAGCGTTCAGGCTGACGGGCCAGACCAGCGACTATTCAAGCGTCGCGGACAGTGGCAACGAAATGCACCGGCGATTCTGCCCGTCGTGCGGGACGCCACTCTTCAGCGAGGCAGAGGCGCGTCCCCACCTGATCTTTGTCCGCGTCGGCACTTTCGACGATCCGAGTCTCGCCAATCCTGCGATGACGATCTGGACGTCGTCCGCACCCGGCTGGGCCAGCATCGACGCGGAGTTGCCGCACGTGGAGAAGCAACCACCGCCAGCCGGGTGATGAAGATTGAATACGGAGAAATGACATGCGCATGTGGAGGCCAGCGAATGCAATCGTCGTCGTCGCGCTGCTGATGGGCCCGCTCGCCGCGTCGGCACAATTGAAGGTGATGATATCGGGCGGATTCTCCGGCCCATACGAAAAGCTGTTGCCGGAATTCGAGCGCACGACGGGCATCAAGGTCACCACCAGCTCGGGCTCGTCCCAGGGGACGGGGCCGCAGACCATCGGGGCGCAGCTCGCACGCGGCGTGCCCGTCGACGTGGTGATTCTCTCCAGGGAAGGCCTCGCCGAGCAGATCGCCGCGCACAGAATCGTCCCCGGAAGCGATGTGGACCTGGCGCGAACGCCCATCGGCGTGGCAGTGCGCTCCGGGGCCGCGAAACCCGACGTCACCACCGTCGAAGCTTTCAAGCAAGTCGTATTGAACGCGAAAGCTGTCGCGGTCCCGGCCAGCACGAGCGGCATCTTCCTCACGAAGGAGGTCCTTCCGCGGCTCGGCATCGCGGACAAGGTCAACGTCAAGGTCGCGCCGCGCGGCACAGGTGCTGCGGCCATGGTCGCGTCCGGTGAAGCGGACGTCGGGCTCCTGCCGGTCAGCGAAATCGTGCACGCACCGGGTGTCGAGCTCGCCGGCGTGATCGCGGAGGAAATCCAGCTGAATCAGGTGTTCGCGGCGGCAGTGGTGGAAGGATCGAAGGAGGTCGAGTCGGCGAAGCGCCTGATCGCATTCTTCGCCTCCGAGCACGCGTCGGCGGCAATCAAGGGCGGCGGGATGGAGCCGCTCGCGAAGTGATGACACCTGACAACGCCTGGAAGCGATTGCCCATAGCAGCGAAGTCCGCTCTCATTGCGGCAGGTGTGTCGCTCGGAATCGTGGTCGGAACGATCGTGGGCGACTACTTTTCGGGGCGGAGCGGGTACAGCCTCGATAGTCCGACGTTATGGCTCTATGGGGCGGTCGCATTCTTTGGCGCTTGGATTGCGCTGGCTACGGCAATGTGGGCGCTGGAACGGGATCGACGCAAGAGACAGCGATGACGTGACGCTGGCCTGCCTTTCAGGCAAGTGGACCGCGGCGGATTGGCACGGTATCTTCAACACAGCGTGGCCGCAGCCACTTACCTCGAGCGTCAAACGTCATGGGCACTGCAAAATACCTGCTCGCGGTTGCAAGCGTCTTCTTGCTTGGAACCGCTGCCGGCGCATTCGTGCACCACCCGAAGGACGGTTCCGGCTATGCGGTTCCAATCGTGCTTGCCATACTTGGCCTCATCGCCGCTGTTAGCGCGTGGATGACGCACACGGTTGAGGGAAGACCTTCCAAATCACTCGAAGGGGGGAGCGCCGGAGATGCTGAAAGTCATGAACGCGACTCCGATACACATGACGTGTGACAACGCGTTCGAGCGAACGTCGCTGCAGGCCGCTCAACTCTGTCGTCAGGCATGGGCCACGTTACTCGCCTCGTGGCGCCGGCTTGGACAGATATTCCCTGGACTGGGTTTCACTCTTCAGCGGAGTCACCTTGTCAGGGTCGATCCGAATCATGAGGTAGTCGATGTGGTCTTCAATCCTGGTAAACCAGTGACCGGTCCCCGCCGGGATGACAACGACATCACCCGCCTTGATTTCGTGCGCAACGCCATCCCGAACCTCTGATCCATTGTTGCCGGGCCCGTTGAATTCGACGACGGTACGCATCGTTGCCGGCCGCCGTTGTCTGTTTGCGATGTCCGGTCCCAGCACCAGGGTCCCTGAGCCGGAGATGATGTGATAAACCTCGCTGACCTGATCGTGTTCGGCGACTGAATTCGGCGCAGGCCTTTCCAACTTCCCGCGATGCACCATTCCTATTCCGATGTGTGCCTTGCCGATGTTTACGTCGCGAACCTGTTGATCCACGAGTCTTTCAGCCAACGCCTTCTTTGTGTAGCCATCAAGCTCTGCTAGCGGGATATAGGTGCCTGGGCACATCGTGCAAGTCGGCTGCGGATCGGTAGGACTTATCTGCGCGGCAACAGGCAGCGCGACGACAGCAAACACAACCGCCGCGAGTCTCCAAGTGGTCGTTTTCATATTCACCTCGTGGTTGATGGCAGTGCCATTCTAGAGCGCGGCAAGCGATGGCGGCCAATCAAGCCCCGTCGAACAATTTCTTACACATCGCGGCATTGCCGTTGTTGCGCTATTCTTCCGGTCGTCGCGTAATGTTCAGCTGTCGCCCGAGGCACGGGCGGACATTCGAGGAGGCCGCAATGACTTCACAAGGGAAGCGTTGGATCGGCGATGGGCTCGCGATCGCCGCGATCCTCTGCAGCTTGGTGTCGCTTTTTGCATTGTTCGGGATGGGCGCGCCGAGATGGACCACCCAGCTGAATGCCCTGGCCCTGGTGCTGATAGCCTTCGCCGCGAGAACTCGCGGCAATCGCCTGCCAGGCAGCTGAAGGCCCCGGATGGCCGCGCTACGCCTTGCGCGCCCTGTGAAAAGCCACGGTCCCGAACAGGACGGATTTCCCGGCAACATCCGCATAGCCGAGCTCGCCCAGCAGGTGCGACAGCTCTTCGGTTGAATAGAACATGCGGATCGCGTCGGTGAAGTAGCGCCGGCATCGCAGCGCCGCCGCCTGGCTGCGGAATGCGCGGGACACCGCCCAGGTGCACGCCGTGAGGTAGAGGCAATACGCGTTCTCGATGAACTTGTTCGCGGGCCGCAGCATGTCGCAGTGATAGAAATGGCCGCCGGGCTTGAGGACCCGCTGGATCTCGGAGAACACCTCGATCACGCGCAGGTGCCGCGTTGCCCATTGCAGCGTCACGACGTCGAAGGAATTGTCCGGGAACGGAAGGCGATGCACGTCGTCGATCGCAGACTCGATGTGCAGGCCCTGGCTCCTCGCCGCCGCCCCTCCGACTTCCTGCATGGCGCGGCTGCGGTCGATCGCCTGGACCCGCAGGGTCGGCTCCCGCTGGAGCAGGCCGATGCCGATGACATTCGTCCCGGCGCATACGTCGAGAACCTTGTCGTTCGGCTTGACCGCGACGGTGGAGAGGAATCGCCCGCGCAGGTTGTTCAGCAGCCCGAGGGTGGCGAAGATGTTCGCCCGATCGTAGTATCGAGCCACGTCGGCAAAAACATCCTCGAGCTCATGGTCCCAGATGGATTCGAAGGCGCGCGCACGCGCCATCTCACGCCCCGCATAGACGCTGCAATTCATCGTTCGCCGCCTTGCCAAGTTACTCGTCCATCGCAGCGTATCGGTCAACGGGCTCGCGAGATTGATTCACATCAAGGGGAGGGTCTGCGCGGTTCGATCAGGAAACCGCGGCCGCGCGCCGCGATCGATCGCCTGCTTCACGTGGCTCGCCTCGTAGCTCGCCGAGACGATCACCACCGGGGTCGTCGCGAAGCGCGCCTTCACTTCCATCCGCTCGAGCAGCGATCGCAGGCCCTCGCGGAACAGCGGATGGTCGTCCACCAGCAGGACGTTCATCGGCCCTCCCGTCGAAGCACGATCATGGTGCGAGCGCGGGCGGCGATCCATAGGCCTAAGCGCCTAGTCCAAGCGTGGAATAGGCAGGGCGCGCGGCTGCGGGATACCTCGTCGTGCCTTCAGGACGCATCCGACTCCCCTGGTGGCGAAGGCTGCGAAGAGACTACCACCGATGGCCTCTCCCGAGACGAAACGCGGAAGAGCGCATTGGCCGCGACCACCAGCGCCGCGCCCGCGAGCGTCGCGACCAGTCGATCGACGAGAATGCCCGGCCCTTGCGACTCGCCCGCATCGAGGAGCACGAGGATGAGCGGTGTCGTCACCGCGGTGTAGGCGAGGTAGTTGCGGGCGCGAAGCAGCGGCCGCAGCCCCGCGAGCACGGCCACGGCCGCCGCGATGGTCCATACACCCACGTTCCATTCGGCGAGCAGGCCGGCGGCGATCACGCCCGCGAGAGTGCCGGCCCCGCGCTGGGTGATCTTTACCGGCGACGCGTCCACCTTCCGCTCCGTGAGCAGCACGACGGTGATCGCGACCCAATGGAGGTGATGGGCCGGCCAAAGCGAGCGCAGCATCGCCGCGGCCGCGAGGCAAAGCGAAATGCGCAGCGCGTACTGCCAACCCGCCAGCCCGCGCAAGGACCGCCGCCAACGCGCGAATCGCTGCGCCATCGTGTAGCGGGTGGAAGGAGCATCGGCCGCCGGCGATTTCTTCATTCTCGCGAAGGCGCCGCACGCGACGCTCATGATCGCGCACCAACCGATGCCCAGCGCGGCCAGCAGCGCAACTCTCCACGGCTGCATCGATGCGCCCGCCATCGCTGCAGCAAGGACGAAAACAAATAGCGAGAAACGCTTCGCGGCGACGGCGGCGCGGCGATCGAGCCCGCCGAGAAGGCAGGCGGCGCCTACGAGCAGCAGCACGATCGCGCTCCCGAATCCGTGGCCCGCGAGGCCCGCGGCCGCGACAATCGCCGCGATGGCGGGCGCGATCGCCAGTGCAATTTCGCGCAACTGCTCGCGCGCGCTGGCGCACGATCCGACTCCGCCCAGCATGAGGCCGCCGATGGAGGCCGCGAAGCCGGACTCGACGTGGCCCGCGGCGATTCCGGCGACGATCGGCCCCGCCATGCCGAGGCTCGCGGCGGCCATCTGCGCCCAATCAACCTCGGCGCGGGTGGACCACCGCAGCGCCGCCGCGAGGTGCGCGTTATGCTTCGTCCGTTCAACGCCGCTTTCCATGGCGATGAGACTATCACCGTGCCCCTGCTCCAACTCTCCGAAATCTCCCTCGCCTACGGTCACGTTCCGCTGCTGGACCACGCGGACCTCGTGATCGAGCCCGGCGAGCGCATCGGGCTCATCGGCCGCAACGGCACGGGGAAGTCGAGCCTCCTGCGGATCATCGCCGGAGAGTCGAAGCCCGACGACGGCAAGCTCTTCGCGTCGCCCGGCCTCAAGCTCGCGAGCGTGCCCCAGGAGCCGGTGTTCGCCGAGGATTTGACGGTATTCGAGGCCGTGGCCGAAGGCGTGGGCGAGTTGAAGCGCCTGCTCGTCGACTATCACGCCGCGGCGCACGAAGGGGCCATGGACCGCATGCAGCACCTCCAGGAGGAGCTCGAGTCCCGCAACGGATGGACCGTCGAGCACCGCATCGAGGCGACGCTGAGCCGGCTCGTGCTTTCCGCGGACGACAAGGTCTCCGCGCTCTCCGGGGGATTGAAGAAGCGCGTCGCCCTCGCCCGCGCGCTGGTGATGGAGCCGCAGCTCCTGCTTCTCGACGAGCCGACCAACCATCTCGACGTCACCGCCATCGAGTGGCTCGAGGAAACGCTCGCCACGCTTCCCACGGCGGTCCTCTTCGTCACGCACGACCGGCGCTTCCTCGACCGCGTCGCGCAACGCATCGTCGAGCTCGACCGCGGCCGGCTGCAGAGCTATCCCGGCAATTTCAGCGAGTACGAGAAGCGCAAGGCCGAAATGCTCGCCACCGAAGCGGTGGTGAACCGCAAGTTCGACAAGGAGCTCGCCAAGGAAGAAGCGTGGATCCGCCAGGGCGTCGAGGCGCGGCGCACCCGCAACGAGGGCCGCGTGCGCCGCCTCGAAGCGCTGCGCCTCGAGCGCGCGGCGCGCCGCGCGCGCGTCGGCAAAGTCGAGCTCGCGGTCTCCCAGGGCGAGCGCTCCGGGCGCCTCGTCGCCGAGCTCGAGCACGTGTCGAAGCGCTACGGCGACAAGATCGTCGTCGACGATTTCTCCACGCGCATCATGCGCGGCGACAAGATCGGCCTCATCGGCGCGAACGGAACCGGCAAGACCACGCTGCTGAAGCTGATCCTGGGCGAGATCGAGCCCGACTCGGGAACCGTTCGCCGCGGCACGAAGGTCGCCGTCGCCTACTTCGACCAGTTCCGCGCGGCCCTGGACGACGAGGCCACGCTATCGGACACGATCGCCCCGGGGAGCGACTTCGTCGAGGTCGGCGGCGGAAGAAAGCACGTCATCAGCTACCTCGGCGACTTCCTCTTCCCTCCCGAGCGCGCTCGCGCGCCGGTGAAGTCGCTCTCGGGCGGCGAGCGCAATCGACTGCTCCTCGCGCGTCTGTTCAGCCGCCCTGCCAACGTGCTGGTGCTCGACGAGCCGACCAACGACCTCGACATCGAGACGCTCGAGCTCCTCGAAGCGCTGCTTCAGGAATACGACGGCACGCTCTTCCTCGTGAGCCACGACCGCGCTTTCCTCGACAACGTGGTGACGCAGACGATCGCGCACGAGGGCGGCGGGCGTTGGAAGGAATATGCGGGCGGCTACTCCGATTGGCAGCGGGCGCGCGCCGGCGTCGTGCGCGAGTCGCCCGACGCGCCGGGGAAAGCGCAGCCCGCCGCGCCCGCGGCGACGCGCAAGAAGACCAAGCTCACCTACAAGGAAACGCGCGAGCTCGAAGAGCTTCCGCAAAAGCTCCAGGCGCTCGAACGCGAGCAGGAGGAGCTCACGCGAAAGCTCGCCGATCCCGCGGTCTACCGCGACCGAGCCGTCGACGTGAAGGCGCTGAACGCGCGACTCGAAAGCATCGACGCAGAGATGACGGCGTTCCTCGCGCGCTGGGAGGAGCTCGGGGGCCGGCGCGCCGGCTGAAGCCCTCAGGTCACCGCGGCGCGAAGGCCGGCGATGTGCTGGTAGGCGAGACGCGAGCGGTGCACGCGACTCGCGATCTTCTGGCGCAGCATCGCGCCGATGAACCACGAATGGCGCGACGCGAGCCTGGAACCCGAGCGCAGGAAAGCGGGCACCACTTCCGAGTCGAGCAGCGCGAGCCACCGCGCGCGCGTCGCCTCGACATTGAATTCGAGGCTTCTCCTCCAGCCGTTGGCGACCATCGCTTCATAGAGCCGGGGATTCGCGCGCAGCAGGTCCACCGCCTGGAGAAGATCGCGCGCGTCGTTCACCTCGAGGAAATCGAGGGGCGCGCGGCGCAGCTCGCGATAGGCGGGCTCGGGAGATGCGAGCACCGCGACCCGCGACAGCCAGCCGTTGTAGATCTTGGTCGCGGGCTTGGTCGCGAGCACGCCCGGCAGCTCCTCGCGCACCGCGAGCGCGACGTCGACGTCGCGGTAGAGCTCCCAACCCGCATCGCGCACGGCGAACTCGATTCCACGCCGGGCGAGGCTGCGATGGAATTCGCGATCGCGAAACCATGCCGGCGCCGTGCCCGTTCGCCCGTGATAGGCGATGCGCTCGACGCGCGCTCCACGGGAGGCGTCGCGCGGCACCAGCCCCGGCTGCGGCCAGAGCGGAACGAAGCGCTCGTTTCTGGAAAGGCTCAACGCGTTCTGCGCGATGGCGAGGTCGCACGCGGCCACGGGCGCGCGGTCGGCGCGCACCACCAGGAGGTAGCTCGCGTGACCGTCGCTCGCGAAGCGGTTCATGTCGTCGCGGTGGACGATGCTGATGGTGCCGGGCATGAAATCCGGTCCCGCGCTCGCGCGCCATCCGCGGGCCTCGATCGACCCGCGCAGGCGCAGGAACGATTGCGCGATCCACGAGTTGCGCCCGCCGACGAAGCGCCGCGGCTCGCGCTCGATGTCGCTCTCGTCGAGGTCTTCGAGGTCGGGCCACGCGACGGCGCGCGGATCGAGGACGAAGCGGATGTGAGGAACGTGCGCCATGTCGATATCGTCGACCGCCACCCTACGCTTCATGTTCGTGAAAACTGATTCGCGGATTGCCGCGATTTGTATCCAAATGTGAAGGGATTCTGGAGATTGCGACGCTCCGCCGAGATTTGCGTTGCCCCATTCGCGCCCGATGCACGAAAATGGGCCTCTCTTTTCATCAGCCGTAACTATTTCCGGTGTCCCTCGGCATCACCTCGAAGCTGTTCATCGCCTTCCTCGTGACGAACGTCATCACCGCGTTCGCCGTGGGGCTCGGCGTACGGGCGACCTTCAACTCCGGCTTCGAGGCCTACGTCCAGGAGCGCGAGGCGCAGCGCCTCGCCCGCCTCGCGGCAGCGCTCGGCGACGCCTACCGCGAGAAGCAGGGCTGGGACTTCCTCAGGGACAACGACGCGATGTGGCTCGAGATGAATCGCGCGGTGCGTTCCGAGCGCCGATACGGCCCGGTCCCGCAGGGGCCGCCTCCCGACCGCAACGACCCGAACAGCGCCATTCGCCGCGCGCCGCGCGAGCCGCGACCGCCGCGCGCAGTGGTGTTCGATGCCGCGCAGAAGGTGATCGTCGGCGACGCCGATCCCGCATCGCAGCTCGATCGCCGCCCGATCCAGTCGAACGGGGTCGTGGTCGGGTGGCTCGCCGCGCCCATCCAGCAGACGGCGTTCGATTTCGTCGACCATCGCTTCCAGCAACAGCAATGGCGCGCGAGCGCGAGCGTGGCGCTCGCCGCGATGGCGCTCGCCGCGGTGGTCGCGTGGTTCCTTTCGCGAGGGTTGATCGCGCCGGTGAAGCGCCTGGCGATGGCCACCCGCAGGCTCGCCGACGGCGAGTACGCGACCCGCGTGACCCCGACGTCCAACGACGAGCTGGGCCGCCTCGTCGACGACTTCAACCGCCTCGGCAACGCGCTCGAGAAGCACGAGGTGTCGCGGCGCAACTTCATGGCCGACGTCTCCCACGAGCTGCGCACGCCGCTCGCGGTGCTGAAGGGCGAGCTGGAAGCGCTCGAGGACGGCGTGCGCCCGATCTCGCGCGAGAGGATCCAGTCGCTCCAGGCGGAGGTGGGCCTCCTCGCGAAACTGGTGAACGACATCCACGACCTTTCGCTCGCCGACGTGGGCGGCCTCGCCTATCACTTCAAGCCCGCCGACCTCGGGGGCATCGTGCGCGACGCGGTGCGGATCGCGCAGCCGCGCTTCATCGATCGCGCGCTGGCGATCGAGCTGCGCCTGCCGTCGGGCGCGATGCCGGTGCGCGGCGACGAGGAGCGTCTCGCGCAGCTTCTCGGCAACCTCGTCGAGAATTCGCTGCGCTACACGGATCCCGGCGGCGCGCTGCGGGTGTCGATGCGCCGCGAAGCCAACCAGGCGGTGATCGACTGGGAGGATTCGAAGCCCGGCGTTCCCCCCGACGCGCTGCCGCGCCTTTTCGAGCGCCTCTTCCGCGTCGACAGCTCGCGCAACCGCGGCCGCGGCGGCTCGGGCCTCGGGCTCGCGATCTGCCGCAGCATCGCGGAGGCGCATGGCGGCTCGGTCGAAGCGCGCGACTCCGAGCTGGGCGGCCTTCGCATCGTGCTGCGCCTGCCACTTGCCGTCGGGGACGCGGCGTGAATGCGCGCGTGCTTATCGTCGAGGACGAGCCGAAGCTCGCGAAGCTCCTCGACGACTACCTGAGGGCGTCCGGATACGAGACCGAGTGCGTCGACGACGGGCGCGACGTCGTCGCCGCCGTCCAGCGAAACCCTCCCGACCTCATCCTCCTCGATCTGATGCTCCCCGGCCTGGGCGGCCTCGAGGTGTTCAAGGCGGTGCGCGCGTTCGCCGACATTCCCATCGTGATGGTGACGGCGCTCGTCGAGGAAGTGGACCGGCTCGTGGGGCTCGAGCTCGGCGCCGACGACTATATCTGCAAGCCCTACAGCCCGCGCGAAGTGGTGGCGCGGGTGAAGGCGGTGCTGCGCCGCGGCGCGCGCGGTCGCGAGGAAAAGGTGGCCGGGCTCACGCTCGACGAGTCGCGCTACGAGGCCCTGCTCGATGGCGCGCTCCTCGACCTCACCCCCGTGGAATTCCGCCTGCTGAAGACGCTCGCGTCGCGATACGG
>JADGRS010000294.1 GCA_017880705.1 Burkholderiales bacterium | reverse complement strand
CGCATCAGCTTCTCGTAGGCGTCGACGCGCGCGAGGACCCTGTTCATGCCCGCAGGTAGAACTGGCGCGAGCCGAGCCAGCGGTCGAGATGCTTCACGACCGCCGGCGACTTCGCCTTGAGGAGGTCCTCGGCGGCGGCGCGCGCGGCCTCGATGAGATCGATGTCGCGCTCGAGGTCGGCGAAGCGCAGCAGCGGCGCGCCGCTCTGGCGCGCGCCGAGATACTCGCCGGGGCCGCGCAGGCGCAGGTCCTCGCGCGCGATTTCGAAGCCGTCGGTGGACTCGTAGATCACCTTGAGCCGCTGGCGCGCGAGCTCCGAGAGCGGCTGGTAGTAGAGCAGGATCGCGAGGCTTTGCTTCGAGCCGCGCCCGACGCGCCCGCGCAGCTGGTGCAGCTGCGCGAGGCCCATGCGCTCGGCGTGCTCGATCACCATGAGCGTCGCGTTGGGCACGTCGACGCCCACCTCGATCACCGTCGTCGCGACGAGGAGCTGGATCTTGCGTGCCTTGAAGTCGGCCATCACCTGCGCTTTCTCGACGGGCTTCAGGCGCCCGTGCACCAGGCCCACGGCGAGGTCGGGGAAGGTGCTCTTCATCGTCTCGAAGGTCTCGATCGCGGTCTGCAGCTGGAGAGCCTCCGATTCCTCGATGAGCGGGCACACCCAGTAGGCCTGCGCGCCCTCGCGGCAGCTGTCGCGGATGCGGCTGATCACTTCGTCGCGGCGCTCCTCCGACACGAGCTTCGTGACCACGGGCGTGCGCCCCGGCGGCAGCTCGTCGATCACGGTCACGTCGAGGTCCGCGTAGTAGCTCATCGAGAGGGTGCGCGGGATGGGCGTCGCGCTCATCATGAGCTGGTGCGGCTCGGTCCTCGCCTTGCTCTTGGCGACGAGGGCGAGCCGCTGCTCGACGCCGAAGCGGTGCTGCTCGTCGACGATCGCGAGGCCCAGCTTCGCGAACTCCACGCCCTCCTGGAAGAGCGCATGGGTGCCGATCGCGAGCTGCGTCTCGCCGCTTGCGATCGCCTCCACCGCCTTCTTGCGGTCGCGCGCCTTGAGGCTTCCCGCGAGCCACGCGATCCTCACGCCCAGGGGCTCGAGCCAGTGGGAGAGCTTCAGGAAGTGCTGCTCGGCGAGAATCTCCGTGGGCGCCATGAGCGCCGCCTGCCAGCCGTTCTCGATCGCCTGCAGCGCGGCCAGCGCCGCGACCAGCGTCTTGCCGCTGCCGACGTCGCCCTGCAGGAGCCTGCGCATCGGATGGGGCTGCGCCAGGTCGCGCGAGATCGCCGCCTGCGCGTGGCGCTGCGCGCGCGTGAGCGAGAAAGGCAGCGACTTCACGAGCGCGTTGGTAAGCGTGTGCGCGTCGGGGAGCTCGGGCGCGCTCCTCGCGCGCCGCTCGCGATACGCGATGCGCATGGCGAGCTGCTGCGCCAGCAGCTCGTCGAACTTGAGGCGGCGCCAGGCGGGATGGGTGCGCTCGCCGAGGCTCGCCCCGTCCACGTCCGGCGGCGGGCGATGCAGGAGCATCACGGCGTCCCGGAACGGCATCAGCTTCAGCTTCGCGAGCAACTTGTCGTCGAGCGTGTCCTCGAGGGCGAGCGTGTCGAGCGCGGCGTCGATCTTCTCCCGCAGCAGGTTCTGCGACAATCCCGCCGTGGTGGGATACACCGGCGTGAGGGACTTGGAGAGCGGCGTGTCCTTGGCGACGATGCGGTACTTCGGATGCACCATCTCGTCGCCGAAGAAGCCGGGGCGCACCTCGCCGAAGAGGCGCACGCGCTTCCCGGGCGCGAACTGCTTCACCTGGCTCGGATAGAAATTGAGGAAGCGCAGCCACAGCTCGCGCTCGCCGTCGGTGAGCTTGACCACGAGCGTGCGCCGGCCGCGATACTCGACCTTCGATTCGACGACTTCCGCTTCGACCAGGGCGGGCTCGCCGGCGCGCACGTCCGCCAGCCTGGTGAGCTTCGTCTCGTCCTCGTAGCGAAGCGGCAGGTGCAGCACCAGGTCGCGATTGCTGCGGATGCCGAGCTTCTCCAGCCTCGACGCCGTGGAATCGGCGTCGTTCCCGCCGGCGCGGCGGGATGCGCCTGGAGCTGCGGTGGCGCGAGTGGCCGGCAAGCGACGGTTACTTGGCGCCGAGGTACATCACCGCGTCGATCTCGACCACCGCGCCACGCGGCAGCGACGCGACGCCCACCGCGGCGCGCGCGGGATAGGGCTCCTTGAAGTAAGCGGCCATCACTTCGTTCACCTTGGCGAAATTGGCGAGGTCCGGGAGGTACACGGTGACGCGGACGACGCGGTCGAAATCACCGCCCGCTTCACGGCATACCGCGCGCAGGTTATCGAAGACGCGGCGCGCGTGCACCTCGAAATCGCCTTCCACGATCTTCATGGTTTTCGGGTCGAGGGGAATCTGTCCCGAGAGATACACGGTGTCGCCGGCGCGGACCGCCTGCGAATAGGTGCCGATGGCCGCGGGTGCTTCGGGTGTGCTGATCGATTTCATGTCGCTGCTCGCTGGCGTTGAGCGGCGCGCGTTTCGTCCGCTCCAACGCCGTTCCTGCTGCAATTCAACTCTCTCACGATGTTTTCTTCTTCAGGCGCGTGATGCGCACGACTTCCGGAATCCGCCTGAGGCGGCGGAAGACGTGCGCGAGATGCATGCGGCTCTTCACCTGGATCGTGAAGACCACGGTGGTGTAGGCGGGGCTCGTCTTCGCCTCGGTCTCGATGTGGTCGATGTTCGAATCGGCCTCGGAGACTTCCGCCGCGAGCCGCGCGAGCACGCCGCGATGGTTCTGCGCGGTGAGGCGAACGTTGACGTCGAACAAGCGGTCGGCCGACGGGTCCCACTGCACGTCGACCCACTTCTCGGGATCGAAGTGGAACGGGTGGATCGCGGGGCAATCGTGCGTGTGCACCACCAGGCCCTGGCCCTTCTTGATCTGCGCGATGATGGGGTCGCCGGGAATCGGCCGGCAGCACGGCGCGAACTGGACGGCGAGGCCCTCGGTCCCGCGGATCGTGATCGAGTCGAGGCGATGCTCTGCGTCTGCGGCGGCATCTCCGATCGAAAGCAGCTTCTTGGCGACCACCACCGCGAGGCGCTTGCCCAGGCCCACGTCCGCGAGCACCTCTTCGCGGGTCTTGGCCGAATCGCCCTTGAAGAAGCGCGTCCAGTGGGGCTCGCCGATCTCGTCGGGATTCGCCTTGAGCGAACGCAGCGCCTGCACCAGCAGGAGCTCGCCGACCTCGGCGCTTTCCTGGAGCTGCATCGTCTTCAAGTAATGGCGGATGTGCGAGCGCGCCTTGCCGGTCGCGACGTAGGAGAGCCACACCGGGTTGGGGCGTGCCTGGGGGTCGGTGAGGATCTCGACGCGGTTGCCGTTGCGAAGGATCGTGCCGAGCGGCACCGGCTCGCCGTCGACCTTCGCGGCGATGCAGTGGTTGCCGACGTCGGTGTGCACCGAGTAGGCGAAGTCGATCGGCGTCGCGCCCTTCGGCAGCGCGAAGATCTTACCCTTCGGCGAGAAGACGTACACCTCGTCGGGGAACAGGTCGACCTTGATGTGCTCGAGGAATTCGAGCGCGTCGCCCGACTCGCTCTGGATCTCGAGGAGCGACTGCAGCCACTGGTGGGTCTTCAGCTGCACGTCCTTCTGGTCCTCGGCGCTCTTGTACATCCAGTGGGAGGCGACGCCCGCCTCCGCCACCTTGTGCATGTCGGGCGTGCGGATCTGGATCTCGATCGGCATGCCGAACGGGCCGAAGAGCGTGGTGTGCAGGGACTGGTAGCCGTTCGCCTTGGAGATGGCGATGTAGTCCTTGAACTTGCCGGGGATCGGCTTGTAGAGCGTGTGCAGCGCGCCCAGCGCGAGGTAGCACGACGGCACGTCGGGAACGATGATGCGGAAGCCGTAGATGTCGAACACCTCCGAGAACGAGATGTTCTTCTCCTGCATCTTCTTGTAGATCGACGAGATGTGCTTCTCGCGGCCGGTGACCTGCGCCTCGACCTTGAATTCCTTCAGGCGCGCCTGGATCGCCTCCTGGATCTTGCCGACCGCGTCGCGGCGGTTGCCGCGCGCCTTCTTCAGCGCCTTGTCGAGGACGCGGAAGCGGTTGGGATGCAGGAAGTGGAACCCGAGGTCCTCGAGCTCGTAGTAGAGCGCGTTCAGCCCGAGCCGGTTCGCGATCGGGGCGTAGATGTCGAGCGTCTCGCGGGCGATGCGCTCCTGCTTCTCGGGGGGCACCGCTTCCAGCGTGCGCATGTTGTGCAGGCGATCGGCGAGCTTGATGAGGATCACGCGCACGTCGCGGGCCATCGCGAGCAGCATCTTGCGGAAGTTCTCGGCCTGCGCGTGCTGCAGGGTCGCGAACTCGATGCGATCGATCTTCGAGACGCCGTCGACCAGCTCCGCCACCGCCTTGCCGAAGCGCTTGGCGATCTCCGTCTTGGTGGTCGGCGTGTCCTCGACCACGTCGTGCAGGAGCG
>JADGRS010000293.1 GCA_017880705.1 Burkholderiales bacterium | reverse complement strand
GTCAAGCCCATCCCGGTGGGCGCCGAGATCACCGAGTACCTGGATTCGAAGAAGCGGCTCGACTTCCTGGCCCAGTGGAAGGCGACCCTCGCCACGGGTGGCGGCAAGTAAATGTCGGCGGTGTCGGCAGCACTCGGCGGGGGCGGCTCCCGGGGCGCGAGCTCGCTCCTCACGTGGCGCGCGCTCACGATCCTCACGACCGCGGTGGCGGTCCTGGGGCCGCTCTCCCTCATCGTCTACCAGAGCTTCCTCACCGCGCCCTTTTTCGACGCGCGGAAGACGGCGGGGTTTGGGGCCTACGCCTTCGTCTTCGCCGACGAGGATTTCTGGAAGGCGCTGAGGAACTCGGTGATCATCGCGGGGGGCATGACGCTGATTGCCGTGCCGCTGGGGGCGATCCTCGCCTTCGTGATGGAGAGGACCGACCTGCCGTTCAAGCGCTGGTTCGAGCCCTTGATCCTGGTGCCGTCCTTCGTCTCTCCGATGGTGCTGTCGTTCGGCTTCGTGGTGTCCGCCGGGCCCGTGGGCTTCTACACGGTGTGGGCGCAGGACCTGTTTGGTGTCGCGCCCTGGGGCCTTTACTCGATTGCGGCGATGACGGTGATCGCCGGATTGACGCACGTGCCCAACGTGTACGTGTACGCCTCGGCGGCTCTCAAGAGCCTGGGCTCGGACGTGGAGGAGGCGGCGCGAAGCGCGGGAGCTTCCCCCTTCCGGGTGGCGATCTCGGTGAGCCTGCCGTTGATCCTGCCCTCGATGCTCTTCGCGGCGGTGCTGGTCTTCTTCCTGGGCTTCGAGCTCTTCGGCCTGCCGCTGGTCCTGGGCGACCCCGAAGGGATCCTGGTGTTGTCGACCTACCTCTACAAGCTCACCAACAAGCTCGGCACGCCTTCCTACCATCTGATGGCGGCGGTGGCGGTGTGCATCGTGGCGATCACCTTCCCCCTGGTGCTCCTGCAGCGAAAGCTCCTGCAGGGCGCGCGCAAGTACGCGACCATCAAGGGCAAGGCGGGGAGGATGCGAGAGCTCCCGCTCGGTAAATGGACGGGCCTCGCGCTGGCGATCCTCGGGCTCTACCTCTTCGTCACGGTGATCGTGCCGCTCTCGGGGATCGCCTTGAGGGCCTTCGTCACCAACTGGGGGTTCGGAGTGAATCTCTCGGAGGCCTTCACCCTCGACAGCTTCCGCTTCGTCTTCCAGGAGCCCACGCACACGCGCGCCATCTGGAACACGATTCTCATCGGCACCGTGGGGGGCGCGTTGACGGTGGCCTGCTACACCGCGATCGGCTTCGCCACCCACCGGAGAGACGACGGGTGGTCGCGCTTCGTCGACTACCTTGTGCTGGTGCCGCGCGCGATCCCTGGGCTCCTGGCCGGGTTGGCATTCCTGTGGGTGTTCCTCTTCGTGCCGTTCCTGCAACCCTTGCGCACCACGATCTTCAGCATGTGGATCGCCTATACGGTGGTGTGGCTCGCCTACGGGATGCGCCTGATCTCGTCGTCGCTCATGCAGGTGGCGCCGGAGCTGGAGGAGGCGGCCCGGAGCGTAGGAGCTTCCCGCGGGACCATCTCGCGCAAGATCACCCTGCCCCTGATTCGCCCGGGACTCATCGCCTCGTGGCTGCTGGTCTTCATGATCTTCGAGCGCGAGTACTCGACCGGGGTGTATCTCCTCGCTCCCGGCACCGAAGTGATCGGTGCGCAGCTCGTGTCCCTGTGGCAGGGAGGCGCCATCGACATCGTGGCGGCGCTCTCGCTCATCAACATCGTGCTGGTGGGCGCGGGCCTCGCTGTTGCGCTGCGCCTCGGCGTGAAGCTGCGCGACTGAAAGGGAAAGACAAGAACATGGCCGAGCTCACCGTCGAGAACCTGCACCTCACCTACGGCACCAACCAGATCCTGAAGGGGGTGTCGCTCACCTTGAACCAAGGGGAAGTTGTGTCTCTCCTCGGGCCCTCGGGAAGCGGCAAGACCACGCTCTTGCGCGCGGTGGCGGGACTCGAAGCGCCGCACCAGGGCTCGATCAAGCTGCGCGATCGCACGATCTTCGACGGCGCGGCGGGGCTCGACGTGCCGGCCGAGGCGCGCAACCTCGGGCTCGTCTTCCAGTCGTACGCGCTCTGGCCGCACAAGACCGTCTTCGACAACGTGGCCTTCGGCCTCAAGCTGCGCAAGGTGCCCGCGGACGAGATCGCCACGCGCGTGAAGAAGGCCCTGGGCGAGCTCTCGCTGGGGCACCTGGCCGAGCGCTTCCCGCACCAGCTCTCCGGAGGCCAGCAGCAGCGGGTGGCGATCGCGCGGGCGTTGGTCTACAACCCGCCGGTGATCCTCATGGACGAGCCGCTATCGAACCTCGACGCGAAGCTTCGCGAGGAAGCGCGCGCGTGGCTGCGCGACCTCATCGTGACGATGAAGCTCTCGGCGCTTGTGGTCACCCACGACCAGAGCGAGTCGATGGCGATGTCGGATCGAATCCTTCTCCTCAATAACGGGGTCATCGAGCAACAGGGCACGCCCCAGCAGATGTACGCCGAGCCGCAGACGCTCTTTACGGCCGACTTCATGGGCAGCAACAACCGCCTCGCGGGCCAGGTCTCGGAGCTGCAGGGCGATGCGGCGCTCCTCACGGGCGAGGGCTGGCAGCTTCGCGGGCGCGCCAAGCCCAGCGCGAAGATGGGCGCGGCGGGTACGGGACTCATCCGCCTCGAGCGCGTGCGCGTAGCCGACGGCCCCGGCGACAACCGCGTCCAGCCGGAGCTTAAGACTTCGATGTTCCTCGGCGACAAGTGGGAGCACGTCTTCAACCTGGGCGCCACGATGCTGCGCGCCCACGGCCCACGCGCCCTTTCCCCGGGCAAGCACTGGGTCGAGCTCCCCCGCGAGGACTTCTGGATCTTCTAGCGCCGCAACTCGGCGTCGGGAAGTGCTAGGCTGGAAGGTCGGCGTCGCACGCAGGTGAGTCATGTCCGCCATTCGACCCGCCGCCGTGGCAGGGTCCTTCTATCCGGGTGATCCTTCGGCCCTCGCCGCCGAGGTGGCGGCCTATCTTGCCGAAGCCTCAACCGGCGGCACGCGCTCACAGGCGCCGAAGGCGATCATCGCGCCCCACGCGGGCTACATCTACTCGGGCGCGGTCGCCGCATCGATCTACGCGCGCCTCGCGCCACTTCGCGGAATCGTTCGACGTGTGGTGCTCGCGGGTCCCGCGCATCGCGTCTACGTGCGCGGCGCCGCCATTCCTGGCGTCGACGCGTTCGCTTCGCCGCTCGGTGCCGTGCGCCTCGATCTCCCGGCGCTCGCACGGTTGCGTGAGCTCGATTTCGTCGAGGTGAGCGACGCGGCGCACGCGCTCGAGCATTCCCTCGAAGTGCATCTGCCCTTTCTCCAGTCGGTGCTCGGCGAGGTCGCGCTCGTTCCGATCGTGGTGGGCGATGCGACACCGCGCGAAATGGCGCGGCTCTTCGGCCTGCTGTGGGGAGGCGACGAGACGCTCATCGTGGTGAGCTCCGATCTTTCCCACTACCTGCCTTATGATGCGGCGCGCGGCCGCGATCGCGACACCGCGCGCGCCATCGTCGGCCTCGAAGCGAGCCTCGTCCCCGAGGAGGCGTGCGGCGCGGCGCCGATCAACGGGCTTCTCGAGGCGGCGCGCGAGCGTGGGCTTCGTGCCGAGATGGTGGACCTGCGCAATTCCGGAGACACCGCGGGCGGGCTCGACCGCGTCGTCGGATACGGCGCGTTCGCTTTCACGGAGGCGCGGCATGCCTGAGGTGATCGAGCGCGGCACGGTGCTGCTCGCGATCGCCCGCGAGGCGATCGCCGACCCCGGCGAGCCGTGCGGCGAGTTCACGCGCGGACACGAGTGGCTGCGCTCGCCGGCGGCGAGCTTCGTCACGCTGCGCGCCGAAGGCGAGCTGCGCGGATGCATCGGATCGATCGACGCGCGCCGCCCGCTGGGACACGACGTGGCGCGCAACGCGCACGCGGCCGCATATCGCGATCCGCGGTTTCCGCCGTTGCAGCCGAGCGAACGCGCCTCGGTCGCGATCGAGGTCTCGGTGCTCACGCCGCGCGTGCCGCTGGCCGCTACGAGCGAGGACCAGGCCCTTGCGAGCCTGCGTCCCGGCGAGGACGGCATCTACCTGCAGTATCTCGACATGAGCGCGACGTTTCTTCCGCAGGTTTGGGAGAATCTTCCCGAGCCGGCGGACTTCCTCGCCGAATTGCGCCGGAAGGCGGGACTGCCGGCGCGCTTCTGGCACCCCGACATCCGCCTCTCGCGCTACACGGTGGAGAAGTACCGGTGAACCCCATGACGCGAGCGATCGAAGGCCCGCTGCATCCGGGGCGGTGGTGGCATCGCCTCGACGATGGACGCGTCCAGTGCGACCTCTGCCCGCGCGATTGCCGCCTGCACGAGGGCCAGCGCGGGGCGTGCTTCGTGCGCGCCCGGGTCGGCGATGCGATGGTGCTCACGACCTACGGGCGGTCGTCCGGATTCTGCGTCGATC
>JADGRS010000292.1 GCA_017880705.1 Burkholderiales bacterium | reverse complement strand
GATCGAGCCATGGCTTCAGCTTCGAAGCAAATTCCTTTTCATTCATAGTGTTATCCCTTTTGCTCTCAGGACTTTTGCCAATGCATGGGTCGCGCGGGAGCAGTGAGTCTTGACACTGCCTTCCGAGCATCCCATTGCCTTGGCGGTCTCGCTTACGTCGAGTTCCTCCCAGTAACGCAGCATGAAAGCCTCGCGTTGACGATCGGGGAGTGCCTTCACGGCGTCTTCGATCGCCGCCATCACCTGCGATTGCTCGAGACGGTCCGCGGGAGACGCGGGCACGCTCGACTGCTCTTCCACCTCGAGGGTCTCGAGCGGATCGCCTTCGTCATCTTCGCCGCCCAGGCCGAGGCTGGAAAAGAGGGTGGTCCACGTCGAGCGCACCTTCTGGCGCCGGAAATGGTCGCGAATCGTATTCTGGAGAATACGCTGGAAGAGGAGGGGCAGCTCCGCGGCGGGCTTGGCCGCATACTTGTCGGCGAGCTTCAGCATCGAGTCCTGGACGATATCGAGCGCCGCCTCGTCGTCGCGCACCGAGAACACGCTTTGCTTGAAGGCGCGCCGCTCCACGGAAGCGAGGAAATCGGATAGTTCCTTCGGCGTGGCCAGGGTTCTTTCTCCGTCGCGGCGTGGGCTCCGCAGTAGGGCCGAATGGTAGCAAACCCCCCCGACCCGCCTCGCGGCGAATACGCTATCGCAGTGCAACATTCTGGCTTGACCAAGACCCCGCCACCCGTTATTGTCTCAGGTTCACCCTCGGAAAACTCTCGATTTACAAGGCCTTAGCATGGAACTGAAGCCCCCTCCCATGGTGGAATCCGACACGACCCTCACGGGCGCCGAAATCGTCATCCGCTGCCTGAAGGCCGAGGGGGTCGAGTTCGTATTCGGCTATCCGGGAGGCGCCGTGCTGCACATCTACGACGCGATCTTTCGGCAGAAGGACGTGAAGCACATCCTGGTGCGCCACGAGCAGGGTGCGGTGCATGCCGCGGACGGGTATGCGCGCGCCACCGGCAAGTGTGGCGTGGCCCTCGTCACCAGCGGGCCGGGAGTCACCAACGCCGTGACCGGCATCGCGACGGCCTACATGGATTCGATCCCCATGGTGGTGCTCACCGGGCAGGTGTCCACGCATGCGATCGGCGAGGACGCCTTCCAGGAATGCGACACGGTCGGCATCACGCGCCCGTGCGTGAAGCACAATTTCCTGGTGAGGGACGTGAACCAGCTCGCCATCACGATCAAGAAGGCGTTCCATATCGCGACGACCGGGCGTCCGGGGCCGGTGGTCGTCGACATCCCGAAGGACGTCTCGAACCTGACGGCGCCCTTCCACTATCCGGAGAAGATCAGCCTGCGCTCCTACAGCCCGGTGACCAAGGGCCACGGCGGCCAGATCAAGAAGGCGCTGCAGCTGCTGGCGGAAGCCAGGCGCCCGATGATCTACGTGGGCGGCGGTGCGATCCTCGGCAACGCATCGAACGAAGTGACGGAGCTCGTGCGCACGCTCGGCTTCCCCGTGACCAATACGCTGATGGGCCTCGGCTCCTACCCGGCCAACGACAAGCAGTTCGTCGGCATGCTCGGCATGCACGGCACGATCGAGGCGAACATGGCGATGCAGAACTGCGACGTGCTGCTCGCCGTGGGAGCCCGCTTCGACGACCGCGTGATCGGCGCCCCGGCGCATTTCGCCGCGGGCAATCCGACGCGCAAGATCATCCACATCGACGTCGATCCGTCGTCGATCTCCAAGCGCGTGAAAGTCGACGTCCCCATCGTGGGAGGCGTGAAGGAGGTGTTGACCGAGCTCCTCGCGCAGCTCAAGAACTCGGGCGCGCATCCCGATGCGGCGGCGCTCGCGGCGTGGTGGGCGCAGATCGCGGAGTGGCGCGCCAAGGATTGCCTGAAGTACGACCGTGCCTCGCCGATCATCAAGCCGCAATACGTGATCGAGAAGCTCTACGAGGTCACCAAGGGAGACGCCTACGTGACTTCCGACGTTGGCCAGCACCAGATGTGGGCGGCGCAGTTCTACCGCTTCGACAAGCCGCGCCGCTGGATCAACTCCGGAGGGCTCGGGACGATGGGGGTGGGCCTTCCCTACGCCATGGGCGTGAAGCTCGCCTTCCCCGATGCCGATGTCGCGTGCGTCACCGGCGAGGCGTCGATCCAGATGTGCATCCAGGAGCTTTCCACCTGCAAGCAGTATCACCTGCCGGTGAAGATCGTGAACCTGAACAACCGCTACATGGGCATGGTGCGCCAGTGGCAGGAGTTCTTCCACGGCAACCGCTATGCCGAGTCGTACATGGATGCGCTGCCCGACTTCGTGAAGCTCGCCGAAGCCTATGGCCACGTCGGCATGAAGATCGAAAAGCCCGCCGACGTCGAGGGGGCGCTGCGCGAGGCGTTCGCGATGAAGGACCGCCTCGTCTTCCTCGACTTCATCACCGACCAGACCGAGAACGTCTTCCCGATGGTGCCCGGCGGCAAGGGCATCTCGGAGATGATCCTTTCCGAAGAACTATAAGCGTCACCTCGGCGTAGGCCGGGGCCCGATCGATTGGATCCCGGCCTACGCCGGGATGACAACCAAAGACCATGCGCCACATCCTCTCCATCCTCGTCGAAAACGAAGCCGGGGCGCTCTCACGCGTCGCCGGGCTTTTCTCCGCTCGCGGCTACAACATCGAGACGCTCACGGTCGCGCCCACCGAGGACCTCACGATGTCGCGCATGACGATCGTCACCGCCGGCTCCGACGAGGTGGTCGAGCAGATCACGAAGCAGCTGAACAAGCTGGTCGACGTCGTGAAGGTCGTCGATCTTTGCGAGGGCAAGCACATCGAGCGCGAGCTCATGCTCGTGAAGGTCCGCGCCGGCGGCAAGGACCGCGAGGAGATCAAGCGCACCGCGGACATCTTTCGCGGGCGCATCATCGACGTCACCGACAAGTCCTACACGATCGAGCTCACCGGCACCACCGAGAAGCTCGACGCCTTCCTCGAAGCGCTCGATCGGGCCGCGATCCTGGAAACGGTCCGCACTGGCGTATCCGGCATCGGGCGCGGCGAGTGGGTGCTGAAGGTCTGACCCAAACCGCAAACAGGGGAACGAACATGAAGGTGTACTACGACAAGGACGCGGACCTTTCGCTCATCAAGGGCAAGAAGGTCACGATCATCGGCTACGGCTCGCAGGGCCACGCGCATGCGCAGAACCTCACCGATTCGGGGGTGAAGGTCACCGTCGGGCTGCGTCCCGGCGGCGCTTCCTGGCACAAGGTGAAGAAGGCGAAGATCGCCGTGAAGGAAGTGGGCGAGGCGGTGAAGGGCGCCGACTTCGTGATGATCCTGCTGCCCGACGAGAACCACCCGCAGGTGTACAGGGATTCGATCGAGCCCAACATCAAGAAGGGCGCGACGCTCGCCTTCGCGCACGGCTTCAACATCCACTTCCGCCAGATCATGCCGCGCGCCGATCTCGACGTGATCATGATCGCGCCGAAGGGGCCCGGCCACCTCGTGCGCCAGACGTACACGCAGGGTGGAGGCGTGCCCGCGCTCATCGCGATTCACCAGGACGCGTCCGGCAAGGCGAAGGATCTCGCGCTCTCCTACGCGGCGGCGATCGGCGGGACCCGCGGCGGCGTGATCGAGACCAATTTCCGCGAGGAAACCGAGACCGACCTCTTCGGCGAGCAGACCGTGCTCTGCGGCGGCACGACCGCGCTCGTGCAGGCCGGCTTCGAGACGCTCGTCGCGGCGGGCTACCAGCCCGAGATCGCGTACTTCGAGTGCCTCCACGAGCTCAAGCTGATCGTCGACCTCATGTACGAGGGCGGCCTCGAGGGCATGCGCTACTCCATCTCCGACACCGCCGAGTACGGCGACCTCACGCGCGGGCCGCGCATCGTCGACGCGCACGTCCGCGAGACCATGGGCACGATCCTCGAGGAGATCCGCTCCGGCGAGTTCGCCAAGGAGTTCATCGCCGACATCAAGGCCGGCGGGCCCCGCATGAAGGAGCTGCGCGCGAAGGCGCAGGGCAGCCAGATCGAAGCCGTCGGCAAGGAGTTGCGCGGCATGATGCCGTTCGTCAACGCCGGCAAGAAGTAGCGACGCTTTGCGGCGGGCCGGGCATTGCCCGGCCCGCGGCGCGTCGGGCACCCGCAAGCCCGCGCCACCTGTGGCGCTGGCCCTCGCCGTGATCAGGGGGCGCGAGCGGGTCGCGGGTGCTCCGCCGCCTCGCAGTTGCCCCTCCACGTGGAGGGTGTTGGCGTGAGCGCCGGGGTCAGGCCCCCTGCGTTCGCTCTGGCGGGGGAGTGCATATCGCCGGGGGCGCCTGCCCCCGTGATCCCTGTGAGCGTTGTGGTGGTCCAACCGCCGCCGTTTGGGTGCACGCGCGTCGCCGGGTATCGGTCGGACCCTCAACACCCTGAATCGCCACCGGCGTTGCTGGTGGCCCCGCTTTTCCGCTGCCTCGCAGTTGCCCCTCCACGTGCCGGGTCTCGGCGTGGT
>JADGRS010000035.1 GCA_017880705.1 Burkholderiales bacterium | reverse complement strand
AAGCCATGCCGCGGTTTTCTTCATGTCTTTCTCGCTATCGCTTTCGCCGCGCGCCGCGCGCTGTGGATGCAGCCGCCCAGGAAGGTCCCCTCGAGCCCGCGCAGGCCGTTCATTCCGCCGCCGCCGAAACCGGCCGCTTCGCCTGCCGCGTACAAACCGGGAATCGGAATGCCGGCTCCATTCAACACGCGGCTATCCAGGTCCGTCTGCATTCCGCCCAGGCTCTTGCGGCTGATGATGAATTCGCGGATGGCGATCAAGGGCATCGCTTTCTCGTCGAGGATCTTCTGGAACTTGCAGGTGCGCATGCGATCGCCGCGCCATTTGCGCAGATGGGCGATGCAGCGCAATTGCTCGTCGTTGTGAAGTGCCGGACCGCGGGAGATCTCCGCGTCATAGCGTTCGCAGGCGGCGCGCACCGTATCGAGATCCACCGCGCCGTCCCCCTGCAAGGCATTCATCTTGTCCACCAGCTCCGTCAAGGAAGGTGCCGTCACGAAGTCAATGCAGTTCCGCGTCATCTGGTCGACCAGCCGGCGATTGCCGAACACCATCTCGCGCGCGAAGCCGAGGAACGATTTCGTCCGGATCGACGGATTGAACTCCGCGCCCGACACCGCGAGTTCCTTGAGCGCGATCCTGTGGTTGAGCAGCTGCCAAGAATACTGCTTTTCCTGCCTGCAGATTTGCGTCACCAGGTCGCGCGTGTCGAAGCCGCTCACGAGCGGATGCGGGCCGATGCGCTCGCCGCGCCAGTTCAACCACAACGCGGAGTGCGGCGGCACCAACGACAGCCCATGGCCGGGCTGGCGCGGCTTCCAGTGATGGACGCCCGCGGCATAGTTCCACATGCGGTCCAGGTTCGTGATCTTGCCGCCGGCAGCCTGCACCGCGTCATGCAACATGCCGTCTGCGAACCGGTGCGCGCCGTTGAGGATGGTTTGCGGCGGCGATCCCCAGTCCGCATGCCAGTGTTGCCGCACGCGCTCGATGCTGCCGTTGATGCCGCCGGCGGCCACCAGCACGGCATCGGCCTGCGCGACGAACTCTTCCCGATCGCCTTCGGTCACGCCGCGGCAACCGCTGATGCGTCCCGCATCGTCCGTCAACGCTTCCACGCGATGACCGAATTTGATCGTGAGCGCCGCGCGGCGTGGATGCGCGTGCAGCGTGCGGATCAGTTGCGTCGCCAGCCCATGGCCGGTTCCCCAGGTGACGTGCCAGCGCGGCACCGAATTGCCGCCGCCGTGCAATCCACGCTCGACCCATAGGGGCAACGGCAGGAAACCGATGCCGCGCGGCTTGAGCCAGCGGTAGATCTCTCCATGGCTTTCGTTGACGTAGGCCTCGGCCCAGCGGCGCGGCCAGTATTCGGCGGCCTCGTCGCGGCCGAAATCGCCGAACGAAAGCCAGTCGTGGAGCGCGAGCTCCGGCGTATCGTGGATGCCCGAGCGGCGCTGCTCCGGCGTGCCCACCAGGAAAATGCCGCCGAAGCTTTCCCTGGCCAGGCCGCCGAAATTCTCGTCGCTGTCGCGCTCGAGCAAGGTGACGCTCCTGCCCGCGGAGAGCAACTCCAGCGCGGCGACGATGCCGGCCAGGCCGCCGCCGACGATGACCACATCGCTTTGATAGTGCTTCACATCCGATGTAGGCTGCGTTGGTGACCGAAGCCGATCCCCAGCATGTCCAGGCGGTATTCGACAGCCAGCTGGAAACCGCCCTGCGCTGGCGCGAATCCACCGCCGCCGAGCGCATCACGCGCATCAGGAGATTGCGTGATGCGCTGCTGGCCCGGCGAGAAGCGTTCTACGACGCGTTCATGGCCGATTACCGCAAGTCGCCGTCCGAAGTGGAAGGCTCCGAGCTCCTGCCGGTGATGGACGAGATGCGCCATGCGATCGGACGGCTCCGGCGCTGGATGAGGCCGCGCAGCGTGTGGCCGACGAGCACGACGCTGGGAACCGTCTCCGCGATTCAATATCAGCCGCGCGGCCGCGTGCTCATCATCGCGCCCTGGAACTATCCGTTGAGCCTGTGCTTCGGTCCGCTCGTCTCGGCGCTGGCGGCCGGCAATACGGTCATCATCAAGCCCTCCGAGATGACTCCCGCCGTATCGTCCCTGATGGGGCGCGTCATCGCCGACGTTTTCCCTGAATCCGAGGTCGCGCTCTTCGAGGGCGGGCTCGCCACGTCGCAGATGCTGCTCGACCTGCCGTTCGACCATATCTTCTTCACCGGATCGCCCACCGTTGGCAAGATCGTGATGGTCGCCGCGGCCAGGCACTTGACCAGCATCACGCTGGAGCTCGGGGGAAAGTCGCCGGCCATCGTCGGCGAGACGGCCGACATCAAGCGGGCTGCCGAAACCCTCATGTGGGGGAAGTTCCTCAATTCCGGCCAGACCTGCATCGCTCCGGATTACGTGCATGTGCACGAATCCGTGAAGGACGCCTTCATAGCCGAATGCCGCAAGGTGCTGCGCTCGCGTTACGGTGAAACCGACGCCAAGCAGAAGCTCAGTGCGGATTTGACGCGCATCGTCAACGAACGCCACGCGCAGCGCATCGCCGCGCTGCTGGACGACGCCACTTCGCGCGGTGCGGTCGTGCGATCGGGCGGCGAGGTCGATCTCGCTCAGCGCTTCATCGCACCCACGCTGCTCGACCAGGTGCCGCAGGACGCGCGCATCCTGGAAGAGGAGATTTTCGGTCCGTTGCTGCCGATTCTCGGCTTCTCGCAGCTGGATACGGTCATTGCCTACATCAATGCGCGCCCGAAGCCGCTGGCGTTGTACATCTGGAGCCGCACCCCGGAAGAGATCGACCGAGTGCTCAAGCGCACCAGCTCCGGCGGCGCCTGCGTCAATCACTGCGTGATCCAGTTCGCGCATGGCGGCTTGCCTTTTGGCGGCGTGAACAATTCGGGCATCGGCAGCGCGCACGGCCATTTTGGTTTCAAGGCGTTCTCGCATGAGCGCGCGGTGCTGCGATCATCTCCCCTGATGCTGGTGAAGCTGTTCTTCCCGCCTTTCACCGAGTCTCGCCGACGCATGATTCGTCGAGTGGTCGACATGCTGCGGCTGCCGATGCTCTGAAGCCGCGGGGTCGGCTGGAATCTTCAAAGCGCCGCCTCGCGGACCTTCGGCGCGAGCGGAAGCCAGCGGTCCAGCTTCTCCGCGAGCTGCGGAAGCTGCGTCGGCTTGGCGATGTAATCGTCCATGCCCGCGGCGCGGCATTTCTCCGCCTCGCCGCCCATGGCATTCGCGGTGCACGCGATGATCGGCGTGCGCGGCAGTCCCGTGCGAGCCTCGACTTCGCGAATGCGCCCCGCGAGCTCGTATCCATCCATGCCCGGCATGTTGACGTCCGTGATGAGCAGCCCGAATCGCCCGGTGCTCCACAAGTCGAGCGCGGCGAAGCCGTCGCCGGCAGTTTCGGCGGCGTACCCGAGCATGTCCACCTGCCTCGCCATCACCATCCGATTCACCGGGTGATCGTCGACCAGCAGGATCAACGTCTTCTCGTCCTCGGCCTGCCCGGCTCCGGGAGCCGATCGACGCTCGGCGATGGCTTGCGCGCTGAGCGTCGACGCGCTGGGCGCGAACAGAGCGATCGTCGATGGATCGGGGACAGGCAGCGCAATGGTGAGGATCATGGTGGTCCCCACGCCCGGGGAGCTGTGCATCTCCACGTTACCCCCCATCATCGCGGCGAGCTTGCGGCAGATCGAGAGTCCCAGGCCCGTCCCCCCGTGACGCCGGTCCGAGCCCGCCGCGGCCTGCGTGAACGGCTCGAAGAGCTTCGACATTTCTTCCGAGGAGACGCCTATGCCGGCGTCCTTCACGCTGAAGCGAACGACTTCCAGTCCATCGCGCCGCCCGGCGAACTCCGCGCGAACCGTGATCTCTCCCTCGCTCGTGAACTTGATCGCGTTGCTCACGAAGTTGTTGAGGATCTGCTGCAGCCGCAGCGGATCGACCGTAAGGATCGAGCTGATTCGCGGATCGACGTGGGCTCGAAGCACCAGTCCCTTGCTGCTCGCGCTGCCCGAATAGATGTTGCACAGCCGGTCGATGATCTTCGCGACGGAGGCCGGCTCCGGCTGCAATTCGAGCTTGCCAGCCTCGATCTTGGTGAAGTCCAGGATGTCGTCGATGATGCGCAGGAGCGAATCGCCGGAATCGCGCATCACGGAAAGCGTGGCGCGTTGATCCGCGTCGAGCTTCGTCAGCGAGAGGATCTCGAGCATGCCGAGGACGCCGTTCATCGGCGTGCGGATCTCGTGGCTCATCATGGCGAGGAAGCCCGACTTCGCCTCGTTGCCGGCGTCGGCCGCGGTCTTCGACGCGCGCAGGTCCCCGATGATCGCCCGCTCGCGCCGCAGCAACCGGTAGATCCACCACGTCAGGGTGCCGATCACCAGGTCGAGAATGAGGGTCGAGATGCCGACGAACCACGAAGTCACTCGCCAGCGCGCGAGTATCAAGCTCCCCGGAGCGACGACCGTGACATAGAGCGGGTATTCGGCGACCGTGTTGACCGTGATCAGCCGCATGCCGTTGTCGAGCGGGTCGGAGAGCCGGGATGACCTTGCGATCGCGGTCGTCCTGTCGCCCCCCTCGGCCACCATCTTGTAGCTGGTGCTGTCCTTGTAGGACTTGCCCATGAGCGAATCGTTGCTGGGGTAGCGGGCGAGCATGATTCCGTCGCGGCGGAAGAGCGCGATGCTGCCGCCGCTGCCGCCCGGCGCGGTCGTGCGATAGAAATCCTCGAAGAAGGCGCAATTGATTCCGGCCATGGCGATCCCGATCGGGTGTCCGGACTTTGCCCGGATCGTCCGCAGGATGAAGAACGTCCATTCTCGCGTGGCCGGGTTCTGCACCGGCGCCGAGATGGAAACCTCGACGACTTGATCGGCCACGTGCTCCTTGAAGTAGTCGCGGTCCGACACATTGAGCGCCGGAGTCGGGTACTCCCGCGTGAAGTTTATGAAGTCGCCGTTCAAAGCGACGACGCTCGCCGCCGCGATCTGGGGCACGTGATGGGCATTGCCCCTGAGCATGGCGTACGCCTCGCGGGTGCCCATCGCGCGCCGCAGGTCCTGCTCGGTCTCGAGTCCCTGGCCCGCCACCTGGTCGACGATGCGCTCGAGCACGAGGTCCACGGCCTTCACGCTCTGCAGCGCGTGGGCGCCCGTCATGGTGGAAAAGTTCGAGAGGTAGTGCTGCCATTCGTCGAGCGTGTCGACCCGGGTACGCCAAAGGAAAAAGCACGCCGCCGTGGTCAGGAAGGCGATGAGCAGCCATCCGAGGCCAAGCACCAGCCTCTCTCCTCCCAGGCTCGCAGCGAATCGCAACGAGCGGACCCAAGGGGATGCGTGGGGTAACGTCGAGGGATAGGGCATTGTCCAGTGTGCGCTCTCCGGGGCGCGAATCCATAGTCAATTGCCCGAGAAGATAGGTAGGCGTTTCCCTACATGCCGAGGGTACCGATCTCCTCGTCCTTCTCGCGCCAGATCTCCTCGAGCCAGTGCTGGAAGGTCTTGCGGAATTTCGGATCGCCGGCGTAATCGCCCGCGCGCAGCTCCGGTGGGATGGGGAGCCGGCGCGCACGCACGACGATCCTCGGCACGTCGCCGCAAAGAAACCGCCAGAAGCTCGGCGCGCCGTCCGGATAGACGATCGTGACGTCGAGCATCGAATCGAACTTGTCTCCGAGGACCGCGAGCGCGAGCGCCAGCGCGCCCGCCTTGGGCTTGAGCAAGTGACGGTACGGCGACCGCTGCGCGCGATGCTTGGCGGGCCTGAAGCGCGTGCCTTCGGGGAAGTTCATCACGCTCGTCGGGATTAGCGCGAACTTCTCGCAGGCGCGGCGCGACTCTTCGAGATCCTCGAAGCGCTTTTCGGGGTGTGCCATGAGGTAGGCCTGCGAGTGGCGCCGCATGAACGGGAAATCCAATGCCCACCAGGCGAGCCCGATGACCGGCACGTAGATGAGCTGGCGCTTGAGGAAGAATTTCAGCATCGGGATGCGCCGGTTCAGCAGGTGCTGGAGCACGATGATGTCGACCCACGACTGGTGGTTGCAGTTGACCATGTACCAGGCGCGATACTCGAGCTCGTCCAGCCCGGCGACATCCCACTGCGTGCGCTGGGTGAGCCGCATCCAGCCACTGTTGCCGGCGACCCAGCGCGTGGCGATTCCGTTCAGCGCGCGGTCGATCGTCACGCGGACGGGCTTCACCGGAACGGCGAGCTTCACGAGCGCCAGCACGAAGATCAGGAAGCACCAGAACAACGTGTTGATCCCGAGCAGCAGCGCCGCGACGATGCCTCGTGCCAATGGAGGAAGGAAGGTGAGCATTTCGCGACGCGGCGGATCTTACTTGGAGCTGCCCGCCGCTTCCGCAGCGAGCTCCGGCAGCGGATTCTCCTTGAGCCACGTCATGGAGCGGTGCACGCGATCGTAGCCGCTCGGATGGTCGTAGAAGAGCATCTCCTCGACCGGGCCCGGCGAGATCTTGCGATAGGTGGATAGCCGCATCGCCGACATCGCGAAGCCGTAGGGCTCGCGCGCCGCATTGAGCCCGTAAGCGTCGGCCTCGTTCTCGGCCTGCCGGATGATGTTGTTCACGACCGGCGTCGCGAATAGCTGGAACACCGACAGGATCGCGATCGCCAGCGGCAGCGCCGCCGGATCGGCGCGATCGCCAAGCTTGAGCCTCCCACCCCAGCGCGCGAGCGCACGATCCATGGCGAGATGAAGCAGCGCCAACCCGACGAGGTACACGAGCGAGAGATAGATGGTGAGGCGCAGCGGGTGGTTCAGCACGTAGTGCCCCATCTCGTGGCCGAGAACCGCCTTGATCTCCGGGAGCGACGTCTTGTTCAACAGGTTGTCGTTCAGGCTCACGCGCGCGGTGCCCCAAAGCCCGGAGACGTTGGCGCTGATGCGCGTGGTCTGCTTCGAGGCGTCGAACCATCCGACGTGCTCGGTCGGAATCCCGTTGCCGCGCGCGAGCGACAGCACCGACGTCCTGATCGGCCCTTCCGGCAGCGGCTCGTACTTGTTGAAGAGCGGCGCGATGAACACGGGCGCGATCATCGTGACGACGAGGTTGAAGACGAACACGAGACCGGCTGCCCAGATCCACCAGCGCGCGCCCGCGCGGCGCACGGCCGCATAAACGCCCGAGATGGCAATCGGCGCGAGCACCAGCCCCACGCCGAGTCCCTTGAGCTGGTCTTCCATCCATCCGCCGAACGGCTGCTCGGACAGGCCGTACTGGTGCTCGCGGATGAAATCCGTGTAGACCCCCAACGGCAGCGCGAGCGCGAACATCGCGACGACCCACAGCACCGAATAGATCAGCGTGTACAGCCAGGGCCGCGGGCTCACGCGTTGCGCAAGATCGCGTATGCGCCGCGACAGGCCCGTGAGCATGAATATCGCGGCGACGGCGAGCCCATAGAGGAAGCCCCAAAGCTGCAGCCAGTAGCCCCCTTCGAAGTAGGCGTCGGATCGCGTGCGTTGCTCCGGTGACAGCAACGCGAGGTAGGCGGACGTGGCTTTGTCCGCGTCGAATTGGGGCCCCGGTTGCGCGCCTGCAGGCACTTGCAGCCCCGGCGGGAAATCGGCGGCGATCGGCGCGGCAAGAGCGTCGATCGCGGAGCACAGCAGGATGATCGACAGCAGGATGCGCAGAGTGAATCTCATGAATTCCCTTGAGTCTGTCCGCATGCGGTTCACAGGATGCACGAATATGGGCATCTCGGAGGCTTGGGTGTATTGTGTCTGTCCAGTACCGCAGGCTGGATGAGGCAATCCCATGATCCTTGACCCTCCCGACGATCTAACACCGGCGGAGGAGCAAGTTCGTGTCGAAGACATCGTCGCCAAGGGACCTTACGGCGCGCTGGCGTTGGCGGGTAGCGCCGTCGGCATCGTGGTGGCACTCTGGTTCGCGTTCTATTTCCTGGTGTTCCTGCCGCGCGCCTGACCGAGCTCCATGGCGACGAATCCAGCGACGACAAATGACGACGCCAGCCGTGTAGCCGAGAGGGCCGAGCTGCGCTGGGCATTTCTCGTCATGGGCATCGTCGCCCTCCTGGTCGGCATGATGGCGTACATGAGCTTGCATTGGGCAAGCATGCCGCCCTCGCGCATCGAGACGATCGACCCGGCGACGCTGCATATCGCCGGCGAGTTCGTCGAGGCGAATCTGGGATCGGGCGTCGAACCCAACGGCTCCGTGACGGTACGCGTCGTCGGCAACCGATACTCGTTCACGCCTCAATGCCTGCTCGTTCCCACGGACACGCCGGTGACGTTCAGGGCTACCAGTGCGGACGTCGTGCATGGCTTCAACATCGCGAAGACGAATGTGAACGTGATGCTGGTGCCGGGTTACATCGCTACGTTCAAGACAAAATTCAAGGAGCCGGCGGACCTGGAGATGCCGTGTCACGAGTTCTGCGGCGTCGGCCATGCCACCATGTGGGCGCACGTGAAGGTGGTGGACAAGGCGGAGTTCGAAAAGCAAGCGGGCGGCAAGCGGAGGGTTAGCTGTGTTAAGTAACGGCAGCCGGCGCTTGATCCTTGCGCACTTCTGGCTGGCGTTCGCGGCATTCCTGCTCGCGCTCGTCCTGGGCGAATGGCAGATGTACATTCGCAGCCCGCTGCATGACTGGATCAGCAATCCCGAGCTGTACTATCGCGCCGTCACCGCGCACGGCTCGGCCATGGCCTATGTCTTTCCCTTGTTGGTGGCGATGGGGTTTGGCTACGCGATTGCCGAGCTCGCTCTCAAGCAACCGCTTATCGGACTGCGATGGGCGTGGGCGTCCTTCGGCCTGGTCGTGCTTGGGACTGTCACGGCAATGGCACCGGTGTCGATGGGACTGGCTTCGGTGCTGTACACGTTCTATCCGCCGATGATCGGCAACGCGTTCTTCTACATCGGCATCGTGCTGGTGGTCGTCGGCTCCTGGATCTGGGTGGCGCTGATGGGGATCAACCTGAATGCGTGGAAGAAGGCGCATTCGGGAGAGCCCGTGCCATTGCCGATGTTCGCCAACGTGGCGGGCGCTTACCTATGGGCGTGGACGTCGGTCGGCGCGGCCATGGAAATCCTGTTCCAGATTTTGCCGGTGGCGCTGGGATTCAAATCGACGATCGATGCCGGACTGGCGCGCGTATTCTTTTCGTGGACCTTGCACGCGATCGTCTACTTCTGGCTGATGCCGACCTACATCGCGTTCTACGTGCTGGTGCCGCGCGCCATCGGCGGCCGGCTCTACAGCGATGCCATGGCCAGGATCTCCTTCGTCCTGTTCCTCGTCTTCTCCATGCCCATCGGGATGCACCATCTATTCCAGGACCCGCAGGTCGGGTCCGGCATGAAGTTCATGCACGCCGTCTTTACCGCGATGGTGTCGGTTCCGACGCTGCTCACGATCTTCACGATCTGCGCTTCGGTCGAGATCGCGGGCCGGCTCCGGGGAGGCAAAGGGGCATTGGGATGGATTGCGGCCCTGCCATGGAAGAACCCCATGATGCTGGCGGTGGCGTTTTCGTTCGTGATGCTCGGCTTCGGCGGCGCCGGCGGCCTCATCAACATGAGCTACCAGCTTGATTTCGTCATTCACAACACGCAGTGGGTCACCGGGCACTTCCACCTGATTTTCGGCGGCGCCATCGTCATCATGTATTTCGCCATTGCCTATGACCTGTGGCCGCACCTCACGGGCAGGGCGCTGGAAAGCGTGCGGCTGATGCGCGCACAGCTTTGGCTTTGGTTCATCGGCATGCTCGTCGTGACGTTCCCCTGGCACTTCGTGGGGATCCTCGGCATGCCGAGGCGCATGGCGTATTTCGACTACAGCCATCCGGCACTCGCACCTCAAGCCATCTACGTGACCGTGACCTTCGTCGGCGGCCTCTTGCTGGTCGCGTCCGCGGTCCTGTTCATCCTGGTGCTGGTCCGTGGCCATCTCGCGAACCGCATCACGCTGCCCGAGTTCCGGTTCAGCACGCCGGTCCATGCGACGACCCGGGTGCCGGTTGCGTTGAACAGCTTCGCTTTGTGGATCGCGTTGATGATCGGCCTCACGGTGGTCAACTACGGCTTCCCCATCGCCCAACTGATGGCGCTCCCCCAGACATCGGTGCCGGCAGTGCCGAGCGTGGTGAAATGATGGAGACCGAGCGCGTCTTCTCGCTAAGGAACGTGTGGTTCACCGCGAGCGTGGGGGCGGTGATCGGCATTGCCGCGGTGGCCGCGCTGATCGGCTTCATCTGGATCCCGCTCGAACAAAGCAACAAGACCGTCGCCGGACTATGGGATGCGATTTGCACGGCGGCCGGTGTACCGGAATCGTTTCGGCAGGTCCAACAATCGGCGGCGCCGATCGCGGGCCCGTCGAATGTCATTGTCTCGGCCCAGATGATGAAGCCCGCAGACGGCCTGTCCATCGGGCGAGGTGCCGCGCTGGCCCCGCAGTGCACGATGTGCCACGGCGTGCGCGGTATGAGTCACGCGGACGCCCCCAATCTGGCAGGACAGCACGATGCCGCGATTTACAAGCAGTTGCGCGACTTCAAATCGGGGCATCGAACAAGCGCGATCATGGGGGCGCTGGTCGCGGGCCTGGGCGATCAAGACATGCGGGACTTGGCCGCGTATTTCGCCGGTCTGCCGCGTGGACCCGAGGCCACGGCGGCGGATGCACGACACGAAGCACCTGTCATCGTGCGCAACGGTTCACCCATGCGCAACATTGCCGGATGCACTTCGTGCCACGGCGGCATCGATATCAAGACGGGCAGCCCCAGGTTGGACGGCGAATCCGAGTCGTACCTCCGAGCTCAGCTGCTCGCGTTTGCAACTGGTGCACGGCACAATGACATCTACGGGCAAATGCGCAACGTGGCCCGCCAGATGACTCCCGAGGAGATCGATACCACCGCACGCTTTTTTGCGGGCCGGTAGCTGTCAGGACCGAAGCGATTCGACCATCGCCTGGAAATCCTCGGGCGGCTCGCGCTCGAACGAAACGTGCTCGCCGCTTCGAGGATGCGCGAACCCGAGCGTTCGCGCATGCAGCATCGTACGCGCCGCTTCGATCCTCGCGCCCTCGTAGTCGCGAATGTAGACCCGCTCGCCAAGCAACGGATGCCCTAGCTCCGACAAATGAATTCGAATCTGATGCTGGCGGCCGGTCTCGAGGCGGCATTCAACCAGCGTCGCGCCCTTGAGCGCTGCGATCGGCTTCACGTGCGTAATCGCGCGCTTCGCATCGGACGAAGGCGCACCGCGGGCGCGCCGATAGTGTCCGTGAGAGCCGCGCAGTCCATCGCCGCGATCCAGGAGGAGATGCGTCTCGATGCGCGCCTCGGCGACAACGCCGTGAGCGATGGCGTGATAGACGCGATCGATGGTGTGCTCGTGGAACTGCGTCGCGAGGAGGCGCTTGGCATCCGCCGTTCGCGTGAAGACCATCAGGCCGCTCGTGTCCCTGTCGAGGCGATGAACGACGCCCAGCCCGCCGGCGTCGGTCCCGCGGCCATCCATGCGCCGCAGCAGGATCCGCGTGTATTCGGCGAGATTGTGCTTGTTGCCGGGCTCGTCTTCGACGCTGAGCATCCCGGCGGGCTTGTCCACGACGACGACGTCGCGGTCGGAATACACGATCGCGCTTTTCGCGAGCGGTCCCTTGTCGAGCTTTGGCCCCTGCTCGTTGACGACGACGACCGCGTCGGATGAGATGCGCGTCGCCGGGTCGAGGCAGCGTTGGCCATCGACCGTGACGCGCCCCTCCGTGCAGAGGTTGCGCGCGCGCGACCAGGAAACGCCGGTCTTTTCGCGGACGACCGCGGCGACGGTGGGCTCGAGCGCTTGATCCTTTCCTGTCAGGGAACGACACCCCTCATCGACGCCGGATGCCCCGGGACCGTGAAGCGCTTCCCCGTATCGGTGACGACGGTTCCGTCGACCTTCAGGATCGAGACGTCGTCGTCCATGTAGTTGCCGACGTAGAGGTACTTCCCGTCCGGGCTGAAGACCACGCCTTCGGGCAGGCCGCGCACTTCCACCTCGCCGACCTTGGTGACCTTCTTGCCGTCGATCTTCAGCACCGCGACCGAGCCGTTGCGGTTATAGAAGAACGCCGACTTGCTCGCGTTGCTGCCGCGCAGGAGGATCGCCACGGCGATCTCGCCCGTCGGGCTGATGGCGAAACCTTCGGGCCCGTCGCCCACCACGACCTGGTCGATCACGCGGGGCGGCGTTGCTTCGAGGTCGATGACGGAGACCGTGTCCACGTTTCCGTCGGCCGCGCCGGCATTGCCGTTGTTCGCCGTGAGCGCGATCTTGCCGTTCGGCGCAATGCCCAGGTTGTACGGGAAGAGGCCGACCAGCATGTCGTACTTCGCATAGGTCACCTTGTCGCCATCGACCGCGAGCATCGCGGCCTTGTTGTTGACGTTCTTCGACGCGATGGCGCGCTTGCCGTCCGCGGTGAACGCCACCGACGAGACCTGCTCGCCCATCGCGATGCTATCGACCACCTTGACGTCCTTCCCATGGATGGAGAGGACGGTGATCGAATTGTCGGCGCGGTTCGTCACGAGCGCGAGGTTGCCCGCGCGGTTGATCGCCATGCCCGAAGGTTGCTTGCCGCCCTTGACCGTCGCGATCAACGCCGGCGGATTCGCCTTGAGGTCGATAACGAAGATGTCGTTTGCGGGAACGCCTTTCCATGCGCCGCCGTCCTGGACCCAGTCCATCGAGTTGGCGACGAGCGCGAGGCTTTCGTCGGGCGTGATCGCGAGGTTCGTCGGCGGCCCGAATACGGAGTTCATCAGCGGCAACGTGCCGACGATTCTTGGATTGAGCCGATCGGCGATGTCCACGACGACCACCGCGTCCTTGCCCGGGGGAGAAAAGACGGGCTTCCCATCCGCGTCCCAATAGACCTTGTTGTCGACGCCGATGATCATGTGCTGCGCGAACGCAGACAACGCGCAAAATCCGAGCGCCCCGATCGATACCCGCGCAAACCGCGTGATGTAGTTGTTCATGGTTCCTCCTCTTGAGTGCCGGATAGTACGCCCGCGCGGAAATTGGTGTCAGGTACACATTTCGGAGCCATCGGCGTGCCGATGCTCGCCGCCGAAATGTGTACCTGACACCAATTTCCGCTGGAGGCACTACCTGGAAACTCTCGGGAAGGTCGCGCGGGAGCGCGGACAGCTTCACGGCGCGCCTTCAGCCGGCTCCTTGGGGGCGACGAAAAAACGTGAGACGCCAAGAACCGCAAGTGGCGGCGCCGCGATGCCTGCCCCCGTAGTCAGAATGAGCCCCGCCATGACGAGGGCAAAGCTCGGCGTCTCCATGCTGCCGATGAACATCGGCAGCAGGAGGCCCGCTCCCCAACCCGCGATCAACATGGCGACGTAAGCCGATACGAGGCTCGTCACCGCGAAGAGCCACTGCCTCGAGACGCGACGCCTGAGGAAGTACAGGAATCCGCCCATGACGAGGAGCGGCCACGCCATGTAAAGCGACAACACAAGCGTCTCAATCCCTCGCACCCTTGGCGGAAACCGATTCAACTCCGGCTT
>JADGRS010000291.1 GCA_017880705.1 Burkholderiales bacterium | reverse complement strand
CCCCGTCATCTCGAGGCAGGCGAAGGAGCGCATCGAGGGCCTGATCGCCCAGGGCGTGAAGGAAGGCGCGAAGCTCGAGCTCGACGGGCGCAACGCCCGGGTCCCGGGATTCGAGAACGGCAACTTCATCGCGCCCACCGTCTTTTCGGGCGTGAAGCCCGGCCACAAGGTCTACACCGAGGAGATCTTCGGCCCGGTGCTGGTGCTGATGAGCGTCGATACGCTCGACGAAGCGATCGACCTCGTGAACAAGAACCCGTTCGGCAACGGCACGGGAATCTTCACTCAATCGGGCGCCGCGGCGCGCAAGTTCCAGAACGAGATCGACGTGGGGCAGGTCGGCATCAACGTGCCGATTCCCGTGCCGGTCCCGTATTTCAGTTTCACCGGATCGCGCGGCTCGAAGCTGGGCGACCTCGGCCCCTACGGCAAGCAGGTAATCCAGTTCTACACGCAGGTGAAGACCGTGACCTCGCGCTGGTTCGACGACGAGACGACGTCGCCCGGCATCCACACGACGATCAGCCTCAAATGAAGATCGGATTCATCGGCCTGGGCCACATGGGAAATCCCATGGCCCGCAATCTCCTCAAGCACGGCCACGCGTTGAAGATCTACGACGTGATTCCGGACCTCGTGAAGAAGCTCGCCGCCGAGGGCGGCGAGGTCGCGACGTCGGCGGCCGACTGCGCGAAGGGCGTGGAGGTCGTGATCACGATGCTCCCCTCCTCTCCGCACGTGCGCTCGGCCTACCTCGGCGATTACGGAGTCCTCAAGGGCGCCTCGCCGGGCACGCCGCTCATCGACTCGTCGACCATCGATCCCCTCACCGCGCGCGAGGTCGCGATGGACGCGAAGGCCAAGGGCTGCGCGATGGTCGACGCGCCCGTCTCCGGCGGCGTCGCGGGGGCCGAAGCCGGCACGCTCACCTTCATGGTGGGCGGCGAAGCGCGCGATTTCGAAGCGGCGAAGGCGGTGCTTCTCGCCATGGGCAAGAACATCGTCCATTGCGGCGGCATCGGCAACGGGCAGGTCGCCAAGATCTGCAACAACATGATGCTCGCGATCGAGATGATCGCCACCTCCGAGGGCATGACGCTCGCGGCCAAGCTCGGCATGGATCCCAAGGTCTTCGCGGCGATCGTGAACACCTCCAGCGGCCGCTGCTGGAGCTCCGACACCTACAACCCGTACCCGGGCGTCCTCGAGAGCGCTCCGGCGTCGCGGTCGTATGCCGGCGGCTTCGGCTCGGACCTCATGCTGAAGGACCTGACCCTCGCCACCGATGCCGCGAAGAACGCGAAGCAGCCGGTGATGCTCGGCGCGCTCGCCCAGCAGATCTACCAGAAGCACTCCGTCGACGGCAACGGCGCCAAGGATTTCTCGAGCGTGATCATGCAGTACATGAAGACGTGATCAAGCACGAGACGCGCGGCCACACCGCCTTCATCACACTCGACAATCCGCCGGCCAACACCTGGACGCCGGAGGGTTTGCGCGCGCTCGAAACGCTTATCGCGCAGCTGAACGAGGATCGCGGCGTCTACGTGGCGGTGATTACCGGCACGGGGACTAAATTCTTCTCCGCGGGAGCGGACCTGAAGAGCTTCGCCGGCGACAAGGTGCTCGCGCGCCACTTCATCGCCCGTTTCGGGGCGACATTCGAGGCGCTGATGAACGCGCGCTTCGTCACCATCGCCGCGATCAACGGCTACGCGATGGGCGGGGGCCTCGAATGCACGCTCGCCTGCGACGTCCGCATCGCCGAAGCGCACGCGCAGATGGGGCTGCCGGAACCCGCGGTGGGACTGCTGCCCGCCGGAAGCGGCACGCAGATGCTCCCGTGGCTCGTGGGCGAAGGCTGGGCAAAGCGCATGATCCTCACCAACGAGCGCGTCGACGCGCCGACCGCGCTTCGCATCGGGCTCGTGCAGGAGGTAGTCGAGGCCGGCAAGGGCCTGGCGGCCGCGACCGCCATGGCGGAGCGCGTCGCGACCCTTTCGCCGCGCGCCGTCGAATTCTGCAAGAGCCTCATCCACAACGCGCGCAATGGCATTCCGCGCCGCGCGGGGCTAGCCCTGGAGCGCGAGCGCTTCATGGATCTCTTCGATCATGGCGACACGGCCGAGGGCGTGAGCGCGTTCCTCGAGAAGCGCAAGCCCGAATGGAAGAACACCTAAGCGCCGCCGGCGGCGAGCTTCTCGCCGAGGTGCGCGCGCGGGTGGCCACCGTCACCCTGAACCGGCCCGCGGCGCTGAATGCGCTCTCGTACGAGATGCTGCGCGGGTTGCGCGCTTGGCTGGACGCCTGGGAGAAGGATGAGCGCGTGCGCATGATCGTGCTGCGCGGAGCGGGCGAGAAGGCCTTCTGCGCCGGCGGCGACATCCGCGCTCTCTACGCGAGCCACAAGGCGGGGCATCCGGGGCAACGAGACTTCTTCGAGATCGAGTACGCGCTCGACCACCGGATCCACACATATCCCAAGACGATCGTCGCGGTGATGGACGGCATCGTGATGGGCGGCGGCATGGGCATCGCCCAGGGCGCGGGCGTGCGAATCGTCGGCGACCGCACGAAGATGGCGATGCCCGAGACCGGCATCGGCCTCTTCCCCGACGTGGGCGGGAGCTATTTCCTCTCGCGCGTGCCGGGCAAGCTGGGGCTGTACCTCGGCCTTGTCGGACCCACCCTCGGTGCGGCCGATGCGCTCTACTGCGGCCTCGCGGACGTCTACGTTGGCGACGGTCCCCTGACGGCGCCCGAGCTCGAGGCGCTCCGGCCCGCCATCGACGAGCACTTCGCCCACGACAGCGTCGCGGACATCGTCGCCTCGCTCCATGCGGAGAAGCGCCCCGCCCACGGGGGCTGGGCCGCGAAAACGCTCGCGACGCTCGCGAAGCGCTCGCCCACGATGCTGTGCGTGACGCTCGAGCAGCTGAAGCGCGGCGCCGCCATGCCGCCCGCGGACTGTTTTCGCATGGAGCTGAACCTTATCCACGCCTGCTTCGAGCAGGGCGACTTCATTGAGGGCATCCGCGCGCTCATCATCGAGAAGGACAACAACCCCCATTGGAATCCCGGCCGCATCGAGGATGTCGAGCCCTCCGCCGTCGAAAGTTTCTTTCGCCCGCGCTGGACGCCCGGGCAACATCCGCTAGCATCACTCGCCTAGACCCACAAGAGGAAGAGCAATGAAGCTCGCAACCTACTCTCCGCTGCCTTTGGGCGAACCGCGCCCCGGCCTCGTCGTCGACGGCAAACGCATCGTCGACATTCCCGCGGCGCTTGGAGCCGACGACGACACGCGCACGATGCTCGGCATCATTCGCGCGGGAGCGCCGATGCTCGCGCGCCTTCGCGCGCTCGCCTCGAAGCCGGCGGCGGGCTCCGTCTCGCTCGCCGAAGTGAAGCTTCACGCGCCCATCCCCCGCCCCGCGAAGAACGTCTTCTGCGTCGGCTGGAACTACCTGCCGCACTTCGAGGAAGGCGCGAAGAAGCTGCAGGAGGACCGGAAGCTGCCGGAATGGCCGGTGTTCTTCAGCAAGGCGCCCACCACCGTGATCGGTCCCTACGACACCGTGCCCTTCCACTCCCATGTCTCGACGCAATGCGACTGGGAAGTGGAGCTCGGCGTCGTGATCGGGCCCGGCGGCAAGGACATCGCGCAGGATGCCGCCATGGGGCACATCTGGGGCTACACCGTGGTGAACGACGTCTCGTGGCGCGACTTGCAGCGCCGCCATGGGGGCCAGTGGCACAAGGGCAAGAGCCTGGACGGGAGTTGCCCGATGGGCCCGTGGATCGTGACGGCCGATTCGCTCGACCCCACCTCGCTCGACGTCGCCTGCCGCGTCAACGGAGTGACCAAGCAGGAGTCGAACACCAAGCACATGTACTTCAAGCTGCCACGCCTCATCGCCGACCTTTCCGCGGGACAGACGCTCGAGGCGGGCGACATCATCTCGACCGGGACGCCCGAGGGAGTCGGATTCGCGCGCACGCCGGCCGAGTTCATGAAGCCCGGCGACCTTCTCGAGACCGAGATCGGCGGCATCGGCGTGATGCGCAATCCCATCGGTTGATGCAAGGGCGGCCCGGCGACGATAGAATGGCCCCAAGGGGACGACCAACATGGTGACGAAGATCCAGCCGGGACGGGCCGCGATGGAGCGCATGCCGATGTACCGGCTCCTGGCGGACGCGGGTCCGGTGCGCGCGTCCTACGCCGCAAAGTTCGCGCTCGCGTCGTTCATCGGCGTGATGATCCCGCTGCTCATCTTCATCGTCTACCTGCTGGTCTCCCGGGCCGACTGGAACGCGATGTACCCCGTCATCGCGGCCCTGGTGCTCGCCTGCTTCGCGGGCTTCCTCGGGACGATGTGGATGCTGCGCGAGCTCCTGATCCCGATCGACCTCACCGCCGAGACGCTGCGCAGCTACATCGACAGCCGCAAGCTTCCCGACCTGCCGGTGCACTTTCCGGACCGCGCGGGACGGCTCATGGAAGGCACGCAGTACACGCTTTCGCAGCTGCACGAGACCATCAACCGGCTGG